>JAITPT010000017.1 GCA_031289285.1 Puniceicoccales bacterium | reverse complement strand
CCGTCTGCGGCTTGCTCTTTCCGCTCCACGCACCGCAAGGTGCGCGTCGGGAAAGCGCAAACCGCATCCGCCTCAAAATCTTGCGCAAACCCTTCCCGCTGAACTGCCGTTCTTAGGATTATACGAAGTTTGATAAAGACGAGCATATCTTCGGGAAAAAAGGTTTGATTATCAAGAAACTCCGCGATGCGATTGCCGAGTTTGATTCCAATCGCGATTGGGAAACATTCTTTCGTGAATTAACCTGAAAACGGCAGTTGGAGGGGAAGTATTGCGAGAAGATGTTGTGGCAGCTGCGCTTGGTGGTTTTGTGAAGGCGCACCCGTTGGTGCGTCGAACAAAGCCAACAAGTGCAGATGCCATAACAGCTTCCGCAAGACGACCCGACTCAACTGCCGTTTTCAGGTTAAGCCCTGAAAACAGCATTACTCGCTGCGCAAATCTATTATGTGTCGCGAGCGGGCTTCGGCGCGGATGGCAAATAGGGCGAGACCGGAAACTTGCCGTTGGCCACGTGCGGATTTGCGAACCGCGTCCGCCGCCGCAAACGCCTCGCGGATTTGCCGACGCGCACTCGCGAGTGAGTAAGCCGCTCGCGCCGATTGGTCGCGCAAACGCGAACTCACCGAACACACGCCGGAAACACCCGTGACAACAAACCGCCCGCCTTCGCGCAATTGCTCCTCCGTCTCCACGCGCAAATCATACACGACGTAGTGAAGCCCGCCTGCCACATTTCCGTTTTCCGTCTCGGCGGCGGAGGGCGATTGACCTCCGCAAAGCGTGTCCGCGATTTTGTCGAGCGCCGCAGCGAGAGTCTCCGTGCGCAATTCTTGGCGGTCGCGGATGTGCGCACCGCAGGCGTGAGTGCCGATGTGGCTCAACACAAGTTTCTCGCCAGCGGCCAACACCTCGGTGCCTCGCCGCCAGTTCAGACGTAAAAACAAATCGCCACGCGAGACAGCGCGGTCGTCCGCCCAAATCAAGTCTTCGAGCAAACGGTGCCCGTCGCCCGTCACCGTCACCGGCTCTTTGGCGACGACCGACAAAATCCGCCCGTGCGCCGCCGCAGGTTGGCGACACCAGACGACCTCAAACTCCGCGCCGCCGACCCATTCCTGCGCGATGGCGTCGTCCTGAAAATGCGTAAGCCATTCGGCGGCCTGCGCCTCGTTGGTGATGCGGTTCACGCCAAAACCGCGGTCGCCGGCATCGGGTTTGAGCACGATGGGGAACGCCAGATTGTTCTCCTCCATGAAACGTTTCACCGCCTCGACACGCTGGTCGTGGGTCACGTTTTTGCCGCCAGAAATGAGCGTCCACTTCGCCAGCGGCGCGGCGTTTTTCAGCGCGGAAAACATCGTGCTTTTCGCCTCGCCCGTGAAACCGCCGAGCGGCCCCAAGGCGGTGTTGGCGGCAGCGACGCCCCCGAAGTTGAAGCGGCGTAGCGCGGCACCGAGCACCATCGTCGCCACCGGCAAGTAGAGCAGCGAGTCCGGCCAAAACTCGTGCCTCGCCCAGTGGCGCACCTTCATCACGAGCATCCGCCGTCCGCGCCATGTCAACGCTGGCACGACGACGTGCATCAAAAACCAGAACGCAAATAGCGCACCGAGAATTATCCAGAGCGCGTAACTTTTTAGTTGGTGGAAACCGTCAATCACATGGTCGCGGTCCCACCCGAAAGTTTCCATGAGCCAGCCGACGCCGAGCACCATGACCGGTGCCCAGACCGCCGCCGCAACGACAAACAAAATGCTCAGCCGCCAAAAGCTCAGCCGCATGACGCCCGCGCAGATGAAGGTCGGCAGACGGCTTGCGGGGATGAAGCGCGAGGTGATTATCAGGAGCAGCCCTTGGAAACCTTTTTTCTCAAACCAGCCCGCCATGCGGTCAATTTTGTATTCGGGCACAATCCACTTCAGCGGTGGCACACGCAGCGCAGGCCGCCCCAGCGCGTAGCCGACGAGGTAGAGCGTGAAGTCGCCAATGAGGATGCTGATGAGGCAGGCAAGCGTCGCCGGAAACCAGCCAATCACTCCGAGGTGGACAAGCATACCAGAAGCGAGGCAGGTGGGGTCTTCGGCGACAAACGCGCAGACAATGATGATGAGCATCAAAATCACCAAGCGCGCCCCTTGCGCTGGCTCCGGCGCAGGCATGGCAGCGGCGTTGCGAGGGACGGCGGCGGGGGTGGCGGGGGCGGCGGTGGTGGTGGTGCTGGCGGTGGCGAACTTCGCCAACTGCGCCGCAAGCTCGGCGGCTTTTTCTCGCTCAAAGACCCGATGTCCGCCGGACGTAAAAAACGTCTTGGCGTGTGGCGCGATTTTTTGCGTGTAGCGGGCAGTGTCCGCCGTGATGACCCAGTCGTCTTCGCCGTGCGCGAGAAAAAGCGGGCCAGTGTAGTTGCCCAGAAACTCCTTCATTCCGCCCAAATCGCTTTGGCGAAAAACCGCCGCGTAGCGCGTGTTGAGCGGCGAGTTGTCGAGCACCCCAAAATGCGGCAGCGCCACTTCTCCCGCCTGAATGAAAAGCCAGTGAAACCAGAAAACAAAACTGTTCGCGATGTGGTTGCCAAGAAGGTCGAACTCCTGCGCACCGACCGACGAAACTAACGAGAGCGAACGGACAAGCACAGGGTTTTTCTGGGCAAGCGCAACCGCGACCGCGCCCCCCTGCCCAACGCCTACGATGTGCGCCTGCTTGACGTTGCGAGACGGCGTTTGCAAAAACGCGGCGGCGATGGTGGCAGCGTTTTCCGCCGTGAAGTCGGAGAGGTCACGCGCCGACGCACCGGAGCCAAACAAGTCTGGCACAAACACGCGGAAGCCTTCGGCGGCGAGTTTTTCGGCAATCGGCCATAACTCCGCGCCGCTCCCCCACGCACCATGCAAAAGCAGAAAAACGGGTTTTTCAGAAACGGGCGGGGTGGAGGCGGAAGGGGCGGCGGGGGCGGAAGGGGTGGTGGCGGCGGCGGGAGGGGTGGGAGGGACAGGGGCGGATGGAGTGGGGGCGGGAGTAGGGGCGGGTTTTTCTGTGTCGGTGGGGGTGGCGGGGGTGGAGGGGGGCGCGCCGCCGAACTCGCGGTAGGCGAGACGCACTGCCTTTTTTTCGCCAAGATAGATTTCGGCGAATTGCCGCCCTTGCGGCGACGGCCCCGCATTGTTGCGCAAAAGGCGCACGGCGTTTGACGCCAGTGCGAGGAGCAAAAAGACTCCGATGTAAATCCATTTTCGCGGGATACGCGGGTGCGAGTTGGGGGATGTGCCGCCTGTCATTTTTCAGGTAAAAGGTGTGGAAGGTTTTTTTAAGGAAAGGTAGATGTCTCTTTTGGGCATTTTTTTGGGGCGCGACAATGTTTTTTCTCAAAAAACAAAAACCGCAGGACAGGCAAAAAAGTGGGAAAAAATGGAAAACCGCAAAAAGGGACGGACAAACCGCAAAAAGGGACAGGCACTTTTTCGCTTCAGATAGCGCAGATATGAACACCGGAGTCGGTGGGAGTCGGAGGGAGACTCCGATTTTTACCACAAAGGGCACAAAGATTTTCACAAGGGACACCAAGGAAAGTGCAGATTGGCGTGTTGGACTGGGTGACAATTGTAAAAAGGGACAGGCACTTTTGGTCACCTTTTGGTCCCGCAGACTACCAAATCTGCCTCGGACGACAAAAAATGGCAAAAAGGGACAGGCGCTTTTTCGCTTGCTTCTCGTGCTTTCCCCTCAAGTTTGCTCGTGCGGAGGGGGTCAACCGCAGATAACACAGATTGCACAGATTGGGAAACACACACGAAACCAGCGCAAAAAGGGACAGGCACTTTTAGTCCCGCAGACTGCCAAATCTGCCTCGGACGGCAAAAAGGGACAGACACTTTTTCGCTTGCTTCTCGCGCTTCCCCTGCGGATTTGCCTGCGCGGAGGGGGTCAACCGCAGATAACACAGATTGCGCAGATTGGGAAACCCATACAAAACCAGCGCAAAAAGGGACAGGCACTTTTAGTCCCGCAGCAGCAAAAAGGGACAGGCGCTTTTTCACTTGCTTCTTGCGTTTCCCCTGCGGATTTGCCTGCGCGGAGGGGTCAACCGCAGATAACACAGATAGCGCAGATTTGAACACCGGAGTCGGTGGGAGTCGGCGGAAGACCCCGATTTTACCACAAAGGACACAAAGATTTTCACAAGGGACACCAAGGAAAGTGCGGATTGGGCGGGTTGAGTTGGGCGGCAATTGCAAAAAGGGACAGGCACTTTTTCGCTTGCTTCTCGCGCTTTCTCTGCGGATTTGCCTGCGCGGAGGGGTCAACCGCAGATAACACAGATAGCGCAGATTTGAAACCCAGTGCAAACCCTGCGCCAAAACCTTTGCAAAAAGGGACAGGCACTTTTCGTCCCGCAGACCGCCAAGTCTGCTTCGGACTGCAAAAAGGGACAGGCACTTTTTCCCCCCCCCACCCCCCCCCAGCAGACCGCCTTTTGAGGGGCTGGTTTGCGGGGTCAAGGCGGGGCTATTGGAGGAAAAGCAGGCAAACAGTTCGGCCCTTGCGTTACGGTGCGATAGGCTTGTCGCCCAGAAGTTTGGCGAGTGTCGGCTCCATCGCTTTGGCCCACAGCTGATAGCCCTCGGAGGAGGGGTGCAAATCGTCGGCGTAGAGATTGCGGGGGATTTTACCAGAGGCATCTAAAAAGACCTTATTGATGTCCAGCACGGTGACATTCTTGAGTTTCTTCACAAGCGACGGGAGAACAGCGTTGATGGCGACGATTTTTTTTCTGTCAGAGTCGTTCGGGGCAAAGCCCGCCGGAAAGGTATGTAACACAAGAAACTTCGCGGATGGCCACGCTTTTTGCATAGTTTCAACGACGGCCTTGATGCCATTGGCGGCGGCTTGCGGGGTGCTCTTCCCGTCGTAACGGGAGGTGATGTTGTTCACGCCCATCATGACGACAACGACCTTGGGTTTGACTTTGTTCAACGGGAGGTCTTTGAGGCGGAAGAGTGCGTTTTGCGTGCGGTCTCCGCTAAGGCCGAGGTTGATGGCGTCGCGGGGCGCGTAGTATTTTTTCCAGACGGCAGAGCCTCTGTTGTTGAAGGCGTCCGTGATGGAGTCTCCGATGAATATCAGCTTCGCGGTGCCTTTGTTCAGCTCGGCGGTGTTCTGCGCCATCTTTTGCTGGAACTGGCGACCATAGCCGCGCCAGTTGCCAGCGCGATACACCGGAGTGGTGGAGGAGGTCTGGTCGTCCGCTTGCGCGGCGGGGACAAGCGCGAAACTTGCGAGGGCAAGCGCGAGGATTGAAGTGAATGTTCGGTTCGATTTCATGTTGTGTGCGTATGTGTTGATCGTGTGCTGTGTGTGCTCGGCTGTGTGTAAGGGGAGCCGGAGCGGCGCACTTCGACACGCCCGCAAAACAATGGTTCCCGCAAAAGTGGCGGCGGGGGCGGCAGAGCGGCGGGGCGTTACTGCTTGGGCTTCTTCCTGAGTTTTTCGCCGCAACACCCGCAGTTGCAGAGCGGGCGTTTGTTTTTGAAAAAACACCGCGCCCGCCATGCGAGAATGCCGCAGGCAAGCAAGACCACCAAGGCGACTACTATTTCACCGCTGTCCATAATTCGTTTTTCAGGGAGTGCGCCAAACGGCGACGGGCGACGCACGAAGAGTTTTGAAACACCGCAGGAAACCCCAAACCCTCCCGCCGCTCAACCCCAAACCCTCCCGCCAGCCAAAATCTCGCTTGCGTGGGTCGTCTCTGGCGGTTTCCTGCCGCGCACCGTTTTCCACAATTCCGCCGCTTACCGCCTTTCTAATATGTCCGCCGAACTGCCTATTTCCGCCACTCGCCAACTGCTCCAAAACCACGACGTCCTCGAATCCCTTCTCAACTTCCTCTGCGAACTCCCGATGATCACACGCGAGCGCGGTTTCGCCTATGCCCGAAGCGGGGCAGTCGGCTATGTCGAGTGCAGCAGCAATCCGCTCTGCCTGAGTGCCCAAGTCTCTGGGACGGATACCTACGACACCGCGCTGACCTACAACGCCCAAGCGGACTCGTGGGATTTGTCCTGCTCCTGCCCCGTCGGCGTTAATTGCAAACACGCCTACGCACTCGGTTTCGTGTGTATCCGCGCCTGCTCCGAAGAGATGGAACGCGAAAACGCAACCGCAGCAGCAGCAGCAGCCGCAGCTTCCGCTTCCGCTTCCGCGCTCACCGCCGCCGCTGCTTCCGCTTCCGCGCTCACCGCCACCGCCCACGCCGACGCCGCGCCCACCACCGACGACGAGCCGCCGCCGCCATCGTTTTCCGACGTATGGGCACCCCAGCTTGCCGAATTACTTGGCCGCCCCGTCACTGCCCACGAGCGTCAACGCCTCGAAAAACTTGACGACCTCTTCACTATCTACCGTGCCAAACGAGCACGCCTCACCCCTCTCGATTACGTCAACGCCGGCTTCTCGACCAATGCCGTGCGCAACCTGTATAACCTGTATGGCGAAACCAACCTCCTTGGCGCGGTGGTCACCAACGGTTCCGTCCCCGCTCACCCGTGGGAGTTTTGGCAATGCATCGCCGTCCTCTACGAAGACAACGGCGTCGAAATCGAAGAAATCTTTCGCCCGAAAACCAACACCGCCGCCCGCCGTGCCATCCTCGCCCGCCTCGCCGCTAAGGCGGAAACTGCCCGCTGGCGCACGCACATCAGCGAGTATTTCCCAACCCCCGTCACCGCCGCCGCGCCCCAGAAGAACACCGCCGCCGCCAACTTCGCTGGTGTCATCGCTGTCCGTGCCAAACTCCACTCCGACGGACGCTTCTACTTGGAGACCCTCCGCCGCCCCAAAATCGCCGTCGCGCCGCCCACCGCGCCCGTCTCCGAAAACGCCGATGCCGACGCCGACGCTGCCAAGACCGCATGGGGAGCACCCGCTCACCAGACATGGAAACAAAAACGCGCCGCAGCCGACGCCCGTGCCGCTATCCGTGCCGCTGCCGACGCCGATTGGCAAGAACCTCCCCCGCGTTGGCTCAACGACCTGCGCGCCGCCGAAGTGCATCAACTCGACGTCCTCGCGCCGCCCGCCCGCGCACTCGCCAACATCTACCGCGCCGTGCGTCGCGACAGCTACTACTATAGCGACTCCGCTGGTATCCTCACGCCCGACGAGATCGGCATCGTTCTCGCCAACCCCGCTGCTACCGCCACGCTCGTTTTGCCCGACGGTTCGCCGTGGCGCGTCGAGCCGGAGCCGCTTGTCCTGCGTTTTGTCTCCGAGCCAGATGACTCCCAACTCCTGCGCGCCCAACTCTTCATCCCCGACGGCAAGGCCCCGTTGTCTGCCACGCTGGTTGTTGCTCGCTCGCCCGAAGGCGCTGTTCTCTATCTGCACGGCAAGCGCGTCTGGCGCGGCCCCCCAAAACCAACTGGCGACAAATGCCTCCTCCCCGTCTCCGCCCTCTCCGACCCCACCATCCTCAACGCCCTTCGCGGCGTCGGCGCGGAGCTACCGCCCGAAATCACCCGCCGCCTCCGCCCCGTGTCCACGCGCCCCCTCCTGCGCTGCTGGTGCGAACCCCACCCCAACAACGCCGAAAAACAACTCTTCTGCGTCCGCCTCTTCGCCGTCTCCGACGTGCCAAAATGCGCCCAAGTCCTCATCGGTGAAAACCTCTGGGAATGGTCCGACGAGTTCCCGCCGCCACCAGCCACCGCCGCCGCTTACGCCGAAGCCACCTCCACAACCGCAGCCACCACAGCCACCGCCACCGCCTCCCTCGATCCCCCCATCCTCGATTGCGACCTCTCCGCCGCCTCCGCCATCGCCGCCGCCTTCCCCGCCTTTTCCCTCAAGCAAATCACCACCGAGACATGGGGCCGCACCTTCACGCGCACGCTCATCGGCGACTTCTTCGAGTGGCTCGACACCTTCACCCCGCGCCCCGATACCGAAGCCATCGGCGAACTCGCCGACCTCTTTGCCCCGCCCGTCCGTGCCCGCATAGACTTCACTGCCGCCCCCGTCGGCGAAAGCGG
>JAITPT010000196.1 GCA_031289285.1 Puniceicoccales bacterium | reverse complement strand
ACTCCCCATTTTTCCAATTCCGCCAACACAGTGTCCAGCAACTCGCGGATCATTCCCGAAAATCCGACCACACAACCGAGACGCATAGCGTCCACCGTGCTTTTGCCGATGCCCGTCGGCAACAGCAGCGCGTCGGGGTCGAGCGCGGGCAAGAGCGCGGTTTGCTCATGCAGGTAACGAGTCATTATGCTGAGTCCGGGCGCGATAATTCCGCCTTCATAACCGCTGTTCGTGAGAACGTCGAAGGTGACCGCCGTCCCCATGTCAATAACGATGGCAGGTGCCCCGCAAACCGTTTGCGCCCCAATGCAATTGGCGAGGCGGTCAGGGCCGATTTCCTCCGGTTTCGGGTAATGAATACCGAGGCCCGGGCAGGCGTCGTGGCGCAGGTGCCACACAGGAAACGCTGTTCTTGCAAGCACAGCGCGAAGGCGTTCCGTGGCGGCAGGGACAACGGAGCAAAAGGAAACGCCAGCGATTTCGCACTCAGCCCCGCAACGGGCAATCAGTGCCGGAACGCCTGTTGCCGCGTCGTCAATATCGGCAGTGGCGATTTTTCCGCCGCGCAAGGTCACGCCGCCCGCGAGCACGCCGTGGTGCGTGTGCGTATTACCGATGTCGAGGCAGAGGATTTTTTTCATTTTGTGCGAACCGAATTGTGGTGCGCTATTTTGCCAAATATTCGTTGGCAGCAAGGGCAAGCTGGCGACCTTCGCGGATGGACGAGACGATGAGGCTTTGGCCGGAACGCCCGTCGCCAGCGGCAAACACTTTCGGGTTGCTCGTTTGAAACGCCGTGTGGTCAAAAATGTGGTCGTTGCCGCTGTCGTCAAACTTGGCGGCGATGTTGCCGCGTGGGTCGGCGTCCAGACCGAACTCTTTCAACAGCGTTTGCTCCGGTCCAATAAATCCCATCGCGATGAGAACGAGTCCGGCGGGAAGCGTTTCCTCGGTGTCGCGTTGCGGCTCGGGGACAGGTGCGCCCTTGTCGTTTCGCCCCCATTTCACCTTCACAATTTCCGCGCTAACGAGCTTCCCGTTGGCGTCGCCGTTAAGCTTTTTGACGGTGGTAAGGTAGCGGCGCGGGTCGGCACCTTGGCGAAACGCGGCCTCCTCCTGCCCGTAGTCGGTCTTCTTACTATTCGGCCATTGCGGCCACGGATTTGCGCTGGGGGCGGTGTCGCGCCGTTCCGGTGGCTCCGCCATAATTTCTAACTGGGTGACACTCGCCGCGCCTTGCCGCAACGCGGTGCCTACGCAGTCGTTGCCAGTGTCGCCGCCGCCGATGACGATGACGTGTTTGCCCTTGGCGGAGATTTCCGTCTTAGCGGGGTCGCCCGCCAGAAGTGCTTTGGTTGCGGCAGTTAGGTAGGGGACTGCGAAATGGACTCCGTCGAGCTGACGCCCTTCGGCGGCGAGGTTACGCGGCGTTGTCGAGCCGACGCAGAGCGCGACGACGTCGTAGCGACCAAGCAATTCTTGGGCGGAGACCGCGCCGGGCGCACTGCCGCCAACGGGTGTGTCAAGGATGAAGTTGATACCTTCGGAACGCATGAGCGCGACACGGCGTTCGACGACATTTTTTTCGAGCTTCATATTGGGGATACCATACATGAGGAGGCCGCCAGCGCGGTCGGCGCGTTCATAGACATCAACGGTGTGCCCCGCTGCGTTGAGCTGGGCGGCTGCGGCGAGACCACTGGCACCACTGCCGACGACGGCGACTTTTTTGCCGGTGCGCGAGGCGGGGGGACAGGGTTTCACCCATGCGTTTGCGAAGGCTTTTTCGATGATGGCGTATTCGGCACTTTTGATGGTCACCGCACCGAAACCGTGACCGCCTGCGACGCAGCCGACTTCGCAGAGAGCGGGGCAGACGCGGCTGGTGAACTCGGGGAAATTACTCGTGTGCGCGAGCCGTTGGTAGGCTTGGAACCAAAGCGCGTTTTGGGCAGACTCACCGTCGGCCTGCTCCGCGAGCCAAACGAGATGGTTAAACTCTGGGATGTTGTTGTGGAGTGTGCAGCCCGCTTTCGGCGTCCTGTCAAAGGAAATGCCCCCCTGACAATAGGGGACGCCGCAATCCATACATCGTGCGGTTTGAAGGCCGAGTTTGCTGTCGGGGAGGTGGGTGTGAAAATCTTTCCAGTCGCCAAGACGTTCGCTTGGCGGTCGGTCGGATGCGATTTCGCGGTTGTGTTCGAGAAAGCCAGTGGGTTTGCCCATAGAGATGTGTGTCAACTGGGTGAAAAGAAAAAGGCAGGTAATGTCAAGCACAGTAGTTACACCCATTTTTCCCGAGTCTCCGCTGAAAGACGGACAAGAAGCGCTTTCTTCTTCGCGGCAACGCTGCGGCACGTGCCGTAGCGTTTTCTCACTGAAAATCAAAAAGGGACAGGCACTTTAGCTCCCCTTACCCCTCCCCTGCACAGCGTGTTACACCCATTTCTACCGAGTCTCCGCGAAAAGACGGACAAGAAGCGCTTTCTTCTTCGCGGCACAGCGCGGCGCGTGCCGTAGCGTTTTCTCACTGAAAATCAAAAAGGGACAGGCACTTTAGCCCCCTTACCCCTCCCCAGCACAGCGCGTTACACCTATTTTTTCCGTGTCTCCGCGAAAAGACGGACAAGAACCGCTTTCTTCTTCGCGGCAATAGCACGGCGCGCGCCGTAGCGTTTTCTCACTGAAAATCAAAAAGGGACAGGCACTTTAG
>JAITPT010000193.1 GCA_031289285.1 Puniceicoccales bacterium | reverse complement strand
GCGACGGAACCGCCGCTGGTGCCGCCGCTGCCACTGCTGAAAACACCGTTCTCGAAAACCGTTTCGCCGTTCACAAAAGTTGCGACGACCCGCGAGGCGAAGACCTGCCCCTCCAAGGGCGACCAGCCACATTTGTAGTAAATGTTTTCCTTGACAACAGCCTGCGGCGCGTCCGGTGCCACCAGCACCAAATCCGCCCAATAGCCCTCGCGGATGTAGCCGCGCTCGCGTATCGCAAACAAGTCGGCGACCGCGTGACTTGTTTTGCGCACAATCGTCTCCAACTCAAAAACGCCCTGACGCCAAAGCTCGAGCAACAGCGGCAAGCTGTGTTGCACAAGCGGCAAGCCCGAGGGCGCGTGAAAATACGTGCCCTGTTTTTCCGCAAAAGTGTGCGGCGCGTGGTCGGTCGCGATGACGTCAATGATGTCCGCGTTGACGGCGCGGCGGAGGGCGGCGCGGTCGGCGGCGGTTTTTATGGCGGGGTTGCATTTGATTTGGTGGCCGAGGTGGGCGTAGTCGGCGTCGCAAAACCAGAGGTGGTGGACACAGGCTTCGGCGGTGATGCGCCGCGCCGTGCCGTTGCCCACGTCCTCGCGAAACAGCTCCAGCTCGCGCTCCGTGGTGATGTGCAAGACGTGCAGCCGTGCGCCGTGTTTTTTGGCGAGCGCCACCGCCAGCGACGACGAGCGCCAACAGGCCTCGGCGGAACGGATGCGTGGGTGCTCGGCGGGCGGGACGTCCGCGCCGTAACGCGCCAGCGCGGCGGCCTCGTTGGCTTGGATGAGCGGCGTGTCTTCGCAGTGCGTCGCTACAAGCATAGGCGCGTGCGAAAAGATTTTTTCCAACGCGGCAGGTTCGTCCACGAGCATGTTGCCCGTCGAGGATCCCATGAAAACTTTGATGCCGCAGATGGTCGCGGGGTCGGCCTGCTCGACCTCGGCGAGGTTGTCGTTCGTCGCGCCGAGGTAGAACGAGTAGTTGGCCGGAGAGACGTGCGCCGCCACGGCAAACTTCTCTTCCAGCGCGGCACAAGTGACCGCTGGCGGGCGCGTGTTCGGCATGTCCATGAACGAGGTGACACCGCCCGCGACGGCGGCGCGGGACTCCGAGGCGATGTCGGCTTTGGCGGTGAGACCCGGTTCGCGGAAATGCACTTGGTCGTCAATGAGACCGGGCAGCAAGAGCATCCCGCTCGCGTCAATCTCGCGTTCGGGGCGCGGGGCGCGGGCAGGCACGGTGCCGACGGCGGCGATGCGCCCGCCGCTCAGGAGCACGTCTCCCGTGAAGCGGCGACCTTCGTTGACGATTGTCGCGTTGTTGATGCGGATGACGGGCATGGCGGGAAAATGGCGTTGAAAAAAAGGCGCGGCGGAGAGGCAGGCGAGAGGGAAGTCGGCGATGTTTTCAGATGCTCCAGCCAGCGCGGAAAGCGGGGGCAAGTAGGGCAGCGGCGGTGGGGTCGTTTTCGATGGTTTCCGTAGCGGGGTTCCAGCGAATAGTGCGGCCTGTCTGGATGGCGATGTGGGCGAGGTGCCCGATGCTCGCCGAGCGTTGACCCGCCTCGGCAGTGGCGATGGTGGCACGGCGCGTTTTAACGCAGTCGAAAAAGTTTCGCCAATGGTTGTCGCAACGGTAGAGGCCCGAAACGCTGGGGTCGGCTTGGAGGATTTCCGGCGAGGAGGCGCGCAGAGTCGCCGCACCGTTGATGCCGCGCCCGCGCCCGACCCAGAGCCAGCGTCCGTTTTCCCCGAAAAACTTTACCCCGGGCGTAAGCTCCGAGGAGGCGACGAGCCGCAGCCCGTCGGCGTATTCGCACTCGTAGGTGTAGCTGTCTTCGGTGTCGTAGGGGGTGTGTTTCGCCAAGACGCCGCTGCCACTGACCTTGACGGGGCCGGTGCCGTCGAGACCAAGCGCCCACTGCGCGATGTCAACATGGTGCCCGACAAAATCAATGAGCCTGCCGCCACCGTAATTTTGCACGTAACGCCAGCGCAGGTGCGTGACACGCGAGTCGTAATCCGTCCATGCGGCGGGGCCGACCCAGAGTTCGTAGTCGAGCGTGGCAGGAGGTTTGCCGAAGTCGGCGGGCTTCGGGCGGGCGTCGGGCGAGCCGCCGTAGGTGCCCGCCTCGACTCGGGAAACTTTGCCGAGAAGACCGCCGCGAACAAGCTCGGCAGCGCGGTGGAAGGTCGGCACGGAGCGTTGCCAACTCCCGCTTTGCCAGACACGCCCGTGGCGCGTGACGGCGTTGACGATGGCGCGGCCCTCGGCGAGCGTGTGCGTGAGTGGTTTTTCGCCAAAAACATCTATGCCGCGCCGCAGCGCCTCAACCGCCATGATGCCGTGCCAGTGGTCGGGCGCAGCGATGATGACGGTGTCGAGCGACGCTTTGTCAAACATCTCGCGGAAATCGCCCCAAGGTTTTGCGACGTTTTGTTTGTAGTGTTCGTTGACGCGCCGGACGGCTTTCGTGCGCCGTTGCGCGTCGGTCTCGCAGATGGCGACGACTTGCACGTCGGAAAAAGGCAGGCAGCGGGCGAGGTTGACCATCCCTTGACTCGCGCCGATGAGGCCGAGCGTGAGGCGGTTGCTGGGCGCAACCGCACCGCCGCGCCCAAGCGCACGGGCCGGGACAAGCGCAGGAAAAAGCAGACTGGGCAACGCAACGGCAGCGAGCGCTGCCTTGCGCAGGAAACAGCGGCGTCCGCCTGCGGCGGTGTTGGCGCAGCGTGGCGATTTCGTGCTGGCGGTATCGAAGTGCATTGCGCCCAAGAGAAACAAGGCGCGAGGGCAGGGGTTCCGAAAGTGTTGTAAATGGGGTGGTGTGAATGGGGCGCTGTGAATAGGGTAGAGTGAATGGGGTAATATGAAGGGGGGGGGGGGGG
>JAITPT010000150.1 GCA_031289285.1 Puniceicoccales bacterium | reverse complement strand
GCTCCCCCCGCGCCCCCCTGCCCGCCCCGCCGCAATTTCCGCTACCACTCCCGCCGCTGGCTCCGCGCCACCGCCCCTCCCCGCCAAACCTGTTTCCAGCTCTGGCAGCAAAGCCCCGCCGCTCCCCCCGCGCCCCCCGATCACCCACACCGACCGCCGCACCTCCGCGCCGCCGCCCATCACGCCGCCCGCCAAACTCCCGACGCCCGCCGCCACCACCACCAACGCCAACGTCCCGCCCTCTGTCCCCAGACCGCGCCCCGTTGACACGTCCATTTCCGGCGGAGCCAAAACACGCTCCGCGCCACCGCCGCTCCCCACCGCCAAACCCCCGCCCAGCCTCCCGCCCCGCTCCGCGCCGCCGCCCATCTCCGGCCCCAAACGCCCCGCCCCGCTGCCGCCGCGCCACGTCGCTGGCAAACCGCCCGCCCTCCCCGCTGGCGTCCCCGGAGGCCTGCCCACTATCGCCCCCGCGCCCATCATCCCCGAAGAGAAACTCGTCACCCTCACAGTCCGCCCGCCCATCGTCGTGCGCGACTTCGCGATAACGCTCAACCTCCGCCCCTTCAAACTCATCTCCGAGCTAATGGAGATGGGCTTCTTCGCCGCGATGGGCCAATCCATTGACGAGGCCGTCGCCACACGCATTGCCCGCAAACACGGCATCGCCCTCGACGTGCGCCACCGAGGCGAGTCTGGCCAACAACCCGCCAAAAAAGCCGAACCCGAAAAAACCGACCACGACGACCCCAAGTTCCTCGAACCACGCCCGCCCGTCGTCTGCGTCCTCGGCCACGTTGACCACGGCAAAACCACCCTCCTCGACTTCTTCCGCAAAACCAGCGTCGTCGCCGGAGAGGCTGGCGGCATCACCCAACACGTCGGCTCCTACTCCGTCGAACACGCCGGCAAACGCATCACATTCCTCGACACACCCGGCCACGCCGCATTTTCCAAAATGCGCGAACGCGGCGCAGAGATTACCGACATCGCAATCCTCGTCGTCGCCGCCGACGACGGCTTCATGCCGCAGACCGACGAAGCCCTCAAGTTTGCCCAGAAAAACAACGTCCAAATCGTCGTCGCCATAAACAAAACCGACGCCAAAGGTGCCAACATTGACCGCATCAAACAGCAGATGCAGCAGCGCGGCATCGCCCCCGAAGACTGGGGCGGCACCATCCTCACCTCGCCCGTCTCTGCGCTCAAAGGCGACGGCATGGGCGAACTCCTCGAAGCCGTCTTGCTCCAAGCCGAGATGATGGAGCTAAAGGCCAACCCGAAACGCCCCGCCGAGGGCACCGTCGTCGAAGCGCAAATGGAGACCGGGCGCGGCCCCACCGCCACCGTCATCGTCCAAAAAGGCACCCTCAAAACTGGCGACTCCCTCGTCTGCGCCCAGCACTATTGCAAAGTGCGCGCCATGTTTGACGACCGAGGCAAAAAGCTCACCGCCGTCGCGCCGGGCAACCCGGCACTCGTGCTCGGCTGGTCGGGAGTCCCCACGCCCGGTGCCGTTTTCCAAGCCTGCAAAAACGAAAAAGACGCCCGCGCCCTCGCCGACGAAAACACGCACAACCTCCGCAAAGCCCTCGAAGAAGAGTCCGACAACTCCCGCGCCACAAAGGTCGCCGACCTCAACCGTCTTTCCAGCATGGAGCGCCTCATGGCGGCTCTCGCGCAGAACAAAGAGAAAGTCTTGAAAGTTGTTTGCAAAGCCGACGTCAACGGCACCCTCGAAGCGCTTGTCAGCAGTCTCGAAGGCATCAAATCGGACAAAGTGAAGTTGGAAGTCATCGCCTCCACTGTCGGCCCGGTCACTCCCAACGATGTCAACATCGCCCATGCGGGCGGCGCGATAATTGTGGCGTTTGATGTCAAACAAGAGACTGGTGTAGGTGCCATGCTCAAAAGCAAAACCGTGCGCGTCATCTCGCACGACATCATCTACATGCTCATTGACCTCGTCCGCGAGGAGATGGCGACTCTGCTCGACCCAGTGTTGCGCGAAAATCGAGTCGGCATGGCGGAAGTCCGCCAAATCTTCCCTTACGGCAAAAACAGCAACGCTGCTGGCTGCATGGTCACGGACGGCAATATGCGTCGCGACTTCAAAGCGCGTCTCTTGCGCACTGTTGCCAAGCAATCGCAGACCATCCACGAGGGCCTCATAGACACCTTACGTCGTTTCAAAGACGACGCCACCGAGGTCAAATCTGGTTACGAATGCGGCATCCGTCTCGGTGGTTTCGACGACTACCAAGTCGGCGACCTCATTGAGTGCTTCGAGATTTTGCAAGAACGCGCAACCCTGTAACACAGGGTGCGCCTGGGTGCGGCTGGGTGTTGTTTTTTAGCCACCGAGCCGCATTCAGCATTTTAGCATTTAGCTACTGCTGACCCATACGACCTATTATCCTAAAAACGGCAGTTAATGCGGGCGGTTTTAGGATTATCAGGAGGCACTCCTAAAAATAAATTTGGGCACGGGTGTCTTTTAGTCCCGTAGGGACGGCATGTCGGTAGCACGGGGTTTTAACCCAATACCGTTCAGGTAGCGTGAAAATACGAAAAGCGTTTTTGAAACGGAGAGTGGATCGTAGCGCTGAAG
>JAITPT010000137.1 GCA_031289285.1 Puniceicoccales bacterium | reverse complement strand
GGAGTGCGGTGGCAGAGGGTGCGAAGTGATAACGCAGCACCCGCCGACACCGCTTTCGCAGACATCGTAACCTACCGAAAACCAGTGTCTTGCGTCGCGTTGAACGCGGTGTCGGCGGGGGGGGGGCGGAGGGAGATGCGGGAGATGGTGACGGCGGGAGATGCGGGTGGTGGTGAGGTGGCGGCGGTGTTGAAAGCGGTGTCGGCGGGTGCTACGTTATCACTTCGCACCCTCTGCCACCGCACTCCATAAAGCTGTGTCGTTGCTCGCGTGTGTGGTGGCACTGGCGTCTCGCCCGTGCTACAAAACACACAAAATGCGCCGCTGGCGTAGGGGTTAAACCTAAAAACGGCAGTTAATGCGGGCGGTTGTAGGTTAAAAACGCCACCTTGCGCCGAGGGTGAACTGGTGAGTGAAAGAGGCACCGTAGTTGCGATAAGTGCCAAAATCTAAGTCGGTGTTGCGTGAGAAACGATACTGCGCGTCCAACGAAAAATGCTCCGAGACGTTCCATGTCGCGCCAAGGTTTGCACCATAAGAAAACAAAACCTCGGAACCAGATTTGCGCTCTTTTTCCTGCCAAACCGTGCTCGTGGTCGCGCCACTCGTAAGGTCAGTTCGGGCGTCAAAGTCCGACTTCATCGAGACAAAGGTGACGCCTACCGAAGGGCCGAGACGTATCGCGAGATTGTCGAGCGGGCGCAGTTCGTAGGAGAGCGAGAGCATGGCGGGGACACTCACTTGCTCACTTTTGCGCCGGAAAATGTTGCGCTCTGTGATGCTCGGGTCGGGGGTGCCGCCGGGGGGTTGATACACGCCGTAGGTGTTCAGCAGAGTGTCGTTGAAGTCGCCGAAAAAAACGCCGACTTCGCCTGTGAGCAGGAGATTTTGGAAAAACGGACGGTCTCTGAAAAGGTAACCGCCACCGGAAATCGTCGCGCCGTAGAGCAAGGCACTTTTGGTGTTTTCGCCGTTGAAGTCGAAGAGCTGGGCACCGAAGTTGAGGCCGAGAAACTCGCGGTAACGTTTGCCGGAAACATCGGAGGCCGACGAGTCGGACGCCGACGGCTGCCCGTAGGTTTCGGCGGGCGCGGCGGGCGGCGTTGGAGCGGGCGCGACGGCGGGCGCGACGGGTGCGGCGGTTGGTGCGGTTGGTGCAGCGGGTGGCACCACGGCAGGTGCGACGGGTGCGGCGACGGGTGCAGCGGTTGGCGCGGCGACGGGTGCGGCGGGCGCGGCAGTCTCGGCGTTTGCGCCGTGCGCTAAGAGTAGCGCGGCGAGAGCGGCGGCGGCATGTCGAGCGGCGGCGCGGGCGGTGTGTTGGCTGGTAGTATTCATAAGGCTTAGTTGGGTTTCGTTTTTCAGGTTTGGTTTCGCTTTGGTTTCGGGTTCGGGTTCGTTTCAGGTTTGTTTTTTGGAGGTTGTCAAAGTTCTTCAAAAGTTAGCTCGGCGGGGGCGGATTCTACTGCGGCACCGACACGGTTGGTGACGATTACGGTGTAAATACCGGCGTCGGCGACGTCCGCCACGGCGATTTCCAGCGTTGGAAACACGGCGACGTAGAGCGGTTCGCCGTCCTTATACCATTGATACCAGAGACGCCCGGCACCCTTGTCGTCGGCGGCGACGCGCAGAGTGACGCGCCCGCCACGTCGGGCGGTGCTAAACGCGGCGGGCTGCACGGTGATTTCTGGAGCGGGGACGAGCCGGAAAACAGGCGCACTGCGCACGGTCACGCCGCCCGAAGCATCGGTGATTTCCACGCTGAAAACGCCAGCGGCGGCGTCTTCCGCCGAGACGGTGAGACTCGCGCCAGTCTCGCCTGCGAGGGCTTCGCCGTTGCGTTTCCATTGATAAACCAGCTCGTCGCCGTCGGCGTTGGCGGAGTAGGTGACGTGCCCGCCCACGGCCACTTCGGGCAAGGGCGACGTGTTGCCGCGCAGTGCGTCGAGCGCGTTGTCGAGGGCACTCTTGGGCGCAGAGATTGGGCTGGTCACTGCGACGGGCGTGGCGGCGACGGTCGCCCGAAAAACCACCGCGAGGCTCGCGCTCTCGCTTTGGACTGCGCCGCCAGCGTTGGAAACTTTTGCGTAAAACACCGCGCCGTTGTCGCCGCCTGCGACGGTGAGGGCGAGGGTCGCGCGGGTCGCGCCGGAAATCGCGACGCCGTTTCGGAACCACTGGAAAGCGGTGGCGTTGGCGGCGGCGACGCTGAACTCGATGCTCTCGCCGATGCGGGCGCTCCGGCTGGCGGGTTGCGCGGTGATGACTGGCAGCGGGACGGGAACCACGGTCACGACCTCCTCGCTGGGCAGGTAGATGGCGGTGGCGTAGGCGCGGGCGCGGATGACCGTCCCGGGCGCGGCGTCGAAGGGCGCGGCATAGACGGGAGAAGTCTCGGTGACAGCGTTGTCGTCGAGCGTGTAGCGGATTTTCTGCGGCAACGCGACCGTGCCGAAACTGCCAGCGGCGAGAGTGACGACCTGCTGTGCGCCGTCGGCGGCGGGGGCAAACGTCAGCACGGGGCGGTTCAACTGCTGCGCGGGGGCGACGGGCGCGGTGGAGTTTTCGGAGGAGCCGATGCCGAGTTGGCCGAAGTCGTTTCTGCCAAACACGAGGCTGGAGCCGCTCTCGAGGCGGACGATGCTGTGCGCGAGACCGGCGGCGACGGACTGGGCAAGCGCATCGGCGGGGAGGGCGATTTTCGCGAAGGTGCCCCCGCCCTGCCCTGCGCCGAGTTGCCCGTAGTTGTTGAGGCCAGCGCCCCAGACGGTGCCGTCGTTCTTGAGCAAGAGCGTGTGCGTGGGGCCAGCGGCGATGGCCTTGACGTCGCTGGCGATTTGCACGGGAGAGAGGCGGCTCGCGGCGGTGCCGTCGCCAAGCTGCGCGTATTCGTTGCCGCCCATCGCCCACGCGGTGCCATCGTTTTTGAGAAAAATCGTGTGCGCTCCGGCGGCGGCGACAGCGGCGACATCTGCCGCGACGGCGACGGGCGCGGCTTTGTCTTCGGCGGTGCCGTCGCCAAGTTGCCCGCTCTCGTTGGCACCCGCCGCAAACAAAACGCCGTCGCCCGTGACGAAGAGGCTGTGGCTGGCACCGGCGGCGACGAGGAGGACGTTGGCACCGAGGAGGACGGGCTTGTTCGCAGAAACGGGAGCGTCGGCACCGAGGCCAAGCTGGCCGCGCCGGTTGTCGCCAAAAACGTAGAGTTCGTTGGTGGTCGTCGTGAAGAGGCTGTGCGCGTCGCCAGTGGCGGCGAGGAGCGCACCGTCGGCGACGAGCGCGAAGGCGGCGCGGCCTGCGTTGTCGCCGAGGCCGAGCTGGCCGGAGGTGTTGTCGCCAGCGGCGTAGAGCTTGTTGCTCGCAGTCGTGTAGAGCGTGTGGCCCGCGCCGGCAGCGACGGTGGCGACGTTGGCAGCGATTTGCACGAGGGCGGTCTGGGTCTCGACGGCGGCGTCGCCGAGGCGTCCGGCGGAGTTGTCGCCCGCCGCGTAGAGTTTGCCGTTGGCGTCCACGAGGAGGGTGTTGTTGCCAGAGGCGGCGACCTTTGCACCGAAGCGCGAGAAGACTTCGGTGTTTGAGAGGATGGTGTATGCGGCGGAGACGGTCTCGCTGAGGAGCGAGGCACTCTGGTAGGCGTAGGCGCGGAGCGTCAGGCTCGCCGTGATGTCCAGCGAAATCTCGCCGCTGTTGCGCGTGTAGTAGCGCACGCCGTCGGTGCTGTAAGCGATGATGGCGTTGAGCGTTTCCGAGGTGACGCCGACTGTGACGCCGTTGGCGTAGATGCCGCCGCTGGGGCTGAAAACGGGTTGCTCCGTCTCGAGTGCGTTGACGACGAAGTTATAGACAATCTCCGCTCCCGGGCGGCAGCCTTGCTGGTAGAGGCGGATGCGCAGCGTGGTGTTGGCGGTCAGGCTAAACGGCGCGGAATAGACGGGAGATGTCTCGGTGACAGCGGTGCCGTCGAGCGTGTAGCGGATGACGGCGGCGGCGTTGTCGGCGACAAACGACAACTCCACGGGGCCGTCGAAAACGTATTTGCCGCCAGTGATGCGCGAGTAGTCAATGGAGGTGTTGACCGTGAGTTTGGCGTCGGCGACAGGCGGGAGTTTCAGGCGGATTTCCGATTCCTCGCTCTGCGTGTAGCCAGCGCGGGTGGCGTGGGCGCGGATGACGGTTTCGCCAGCACTCGAGACGGTGAGGGCGCGAGAGTAGCGCAGCGGCAAAACGGAGTCGCCGATGGTGTAGTAAATGGTGGCGTTGGAGGTGGCGGTCGCGAGGGTGACGGTGACGGTGTCCCAGTAGAAGCCAGCGGCGTCGGGCTGGATGTTGGTGGTGAAAACGGGCGCGTCGGCACGGCGGCTCGCATCACGGTAGGCGGCGACGGACTCCACGGTTTCGTTGATGGTGCGGGCGTTGTCGGCGGTGGCGGCGTTGCCAGTGGCGACGAGCGGCGTGCCTTCGGAGTAGCGAGGGTTAGAGAAGCGGAGAGTGGGGTTGTTATGGTAGGCCATGACGGTGCCGCGCTCCACGCCGCTCGCCGTGTAGATGTAGCCGTGAGAATAGTCGCGAAGGCCGGTGCTGTCGTCGTTGCCAATTTCGTGGCCGCAGCCGAACGAGTGCCCAAGCTCGTGCGTAAAGGTGTAGCGGTTGAGGTCGAGACCGACGACGGAGAAGGCGATGCTCTCGCTCGCAGTGCCAGCGCGGATGTAGCCGTCAACGAGAAGATACGAAAGCCCCGCGACCCCCGTCGTGCCCGCCTGCGTGGTGCCCGCGCCAGCACGTAGCAACACGACCAAATCGGCACTGGTGCTCTCGCGCAGCGCGGCGACGCCAGAGATGAGGCCGCCGCCGAGGGCTTCGAGGTCGCGAGAGTAGGAGTTGGTTTTCGCCGCGCTCTCGGTGTAGGCAACTTCTTGGGCAGCGGCGAGGACGACCTTGGCGTCAATGTCGCTGTTGACAAAAGCGGTGTTGGTGTCGGAAACCATAGCGTTGATTTTCGCCTTGATGCCGTCCGTGCCACCAGCGGCGTTTTTCGCAGCAGCAGTATAGACGACAAGCACGCTGACCGTGCGGGCAGCGGAAACTTCGGCAGCACGGGCAGTCGGCGCGGCGAAGGGCGCGAGGGCGGCGGCGAGAGCCGGGGCGATAAGGGCGAGCAGGAATAGTAGGACGAAGCGGACGGCGCTGGCGGTGGCGGCGCGAGGCGCGAGGAAGGTTTTTGAGCAGAAGTGACGGCGGTTAATGTGCGTCGTGAAAATTGACATGGGTGCATGTTTTGCCGGAAGCGCGGCACATGTCAAACTGCGCGGCGCGACTTTACCGAAGTATTACCCGAATTTCGTTTGGGGGGATAACAGCGGTTTTTTTGTTTGCTACGCTGGCGACCTTGTTTTTCCTGTGCGCCTTCTCTTCATCACTTCATCACACAAAAACAAGAACACCACCCATGAAACGCTTCACACAACTTCTCACCTTGGCGTTGACCGCCGCAGCACTCACCGGTTGTTGCGC
The DNA here is from genome assembly GCA_031289285.1 of Puniceicoccales bacterium. Classification (GTDB taxonomy): domain Bacteria; phylum Verrucomicrobiota; class Verrucomicrobiia; order Opitutales; family UBA953; genus CALNBE01. Next base: position 2,019 of record JAITPT010000137.1, on the reverse strand, counting down.
GACAGATGACTCCGCCAGCACAACCACCGCCACACAAGGCACTCAAAAAAATCGCCCCACGCTTTTCGCCAGTTTTGGGGATCACGTCAACGTCCCCGACGGACTCACGGCGGACAAACAGGGGAACATCTTTCTTTCTGTCCCCAATTACGTGAACCCCGCCTATCCGGCGTCTATTCTTAAGCGCGACGCGCAAACAGGCCGCTGGTCTGTTTTCACTACGGCGCTCACCCATCCCGTCACAAAACTTGCCGCCCCGATGGGAATTGAGGCAGGCGAAGACGGGAACCTCTACTACTGCGACAACCAGTATTTTTTCAATAAAAACTATCACTCCCGCGTCATGCGCGTCGTCATCAACAAGGCTGGCGAACCCGTGCGCATCGAACCCGTGATCGAAAACATCAAACTCGCGAATGCCATCCGCCTGCGCGACGGTGCCATTTACTTTACCGATACGTTTTTCGACCTCGCCGGAAAAAATCTCGGCGGTGTTTATCGGGTGCCATTTTCCGCGTTCAAGGACAAACCCGCCCGCATCCTCCCCAAGGAACAATATGAGAAAGACCCCTATTTATTGGGCGTTACAGAAACCGTGATACTTCCCCATCGCAACGACGCCGCCGGCGCAGATGGAATGTGTTTCGACACCGATGGAAACATTTACACAGGCACCTTTGGAAGCGGGCGTTTTTACACACTGAAACGTAAGGCCGACGGAACTTACGAAAAACCAAGCATTTTGTTTGACGACCCTGCGCGTTTGCCCTGCGTGGACGGCATTACGTATTATGCGAAAAAACATTGGGTAATCATCACCGACTCCGAGCAGAACGCCGTCCATTATTGGGACATCAAATCGGGGAAGCTCGGCACACTATGGAAAAACGAAGACACCGACGGCGCAGACGGTTTGCTCGACCAGCCTTGCGAACCCTTAGTAATAGACGGGAAACTCATCATCGTTAATTTCGACTACACGTTCCCCGGCTTGAAAAATAAAAAGAACGATTCCGTCCACACGCTCAGCGTTTTGGAACTCCCCTAAGGAGATAAGGAGACCCGCAAAACCGTAGCGGCCAAAGCAGCGGTCGTCCCGCAGACTGCCAAGTCTGCTTCTGTGGGACGGCCATGAAGGGGCGTTCAGCAGTGTTGCTACATGTGCGGGCACTTAACTCGGATCCCGCTTTGGGGCGGTGCGGATTGCGCAAGACGTGCCAGCCTCAAAAGCGAAATTCGGGTTCAAAACAAAAATCTGCGGACATCTGGGACATCAGCGGATAAAAAAATCCTCCCAAAATCCTGTCCATCCTGTTTATCCTGTCCAAAAAAAATCTGAACCCAATCTTTTGACAGGATGGACAGGATGAACAGGATAATTTTTTCCAAAACTCCATTTTGAAATCTTCGTGCCTTCGTGCCTTCGTGTGAGATTTTCTGCCAGACTTTGGGGGTAACCTACTCCCTCAATCTCGCCCTAAACTTCGCTCGAAGTCTCAGCACAGAAATCCGCCAAAAAACTCCTCACTCCTCGATTTTACAGGCGACATCTTTACCCGAAAACGCGATGGCGAGATTGGTGATTTTGCGCCCGTCGGTGTAACGGTCAGCGTAGCGGTTGGCTTTGATTTGGGCAAGGGCTTCGGCAAGCGGTTTGGCAAAGTTTTTAACACTCCACGCATATTTTAGTTCGACGATAATTGTGCGATTGGGCAGGTGCAAAACAGCATCTATGCGCCTAAGGTTTGTTAAAATTTCGCCCTCTATTTGAAAACCGAGCAATGAAAATGCAACGAGAAACGCAATGTGATATGCCGCCTCATTTTTCGACTTCAACGTGTAAGGAATGTTCGCAACAAGACGGCGGAGCGATTGTTCGAGTTGCGCTGTATCGTTTGTTTTGAGAGCAGCAAGGATGGCGGTGCGTATAGAGGAAATTTCTGCATCGGATTTCCCCGTTTTGACAAGGAGCACCACATTCAGGAGTGCATCGCGAACTTCAAAGTTGGGAACATCTAC
>JAITPT010000206.1 GCA_031289285.1 Puniceicoccales bacterium | reverse complement strand
GCGGAGATGCTGGCGGCTTACCGCGTTGCATTGTTTAGCAAAGGCGCGGCGATGAAGCGCGGCGACAGCAAAGCAGCGCGTCTCTCCACGGAGACTGCGCAAGCGGTTGCGGAGTCTGGCGGAGTGCTACCCTTGCCAGAGCGTTTGTGGGAACAATTTCGCTGGCTCACGAAGGGTGCGGTGATAGGGAGCAAAGAGTTTGTCGAAGCTCACCTGCAACAATACCGCGAGAAGACTGGCAATCGTTTGCGGAGCGGCATTCGTCCCTCGTCCGAGCGAGACAGTGAAGGGTTGAGCGATTTGTATTCGCTACGTGGCATGGCGACGGAATGATGTCGCAACAACGCGATGCCATAACAAAGCAATCGCCAGCGAACGCCGCCGCACTCTGTGCTTCTGCATAATCAAAGTCAACTAAAAAAGGGTCTGTCCCTTTTTGTAGGTAATCCCAAGTAGGTCACCCTGCCCATCATCTGCGGAATGCAGTGGCGGGAGGGCAGAGTTGTTGTGTCACTGAGGCAATGACGCGGCGAAGCACACGCCAACAGGTGCCATGATGCGTAAATGCGAGAAGATGTCAAATGAAAAAACGTCTGTCCCTTTTTGAGGAGTTGACAACGCACGGTTTCGCGTTTAGGTGTCTCTTCTGTTCCTTTTTCTATGAGCCAAAACATCGAAATAATTCCGTATTCTGCCGAGCATCGCGAGGCGGTGAGGCGGCTTAACTACGAATGGATAGAGCGTTACTTTTACATCGAGGCGGACGACGCTCGCATACTCGCCGACCCACAAAAAGAGATTTTAGACAAGGGCGGGTTTATTTTTTTCGCCCAAATGGACAGCGCAATTATCGGCACTGTTTCGTTGCTTAGACAGACAGACACGTTGTTCGAGATCGGTAAAATGGCAGTGACGGAGTCCGCACAGGGACTTGGTGCAGGCGGCTTGCTTTTTGCACATTGTGTGCGTTTTGCGCGAGCACACGGTGTCGAAAAATTGGTGCTGTATTCCAATCGGAGTTTGCTTGCCGCCCTGCGCGTGTATCGCAAATACGGTTTCGTGGAGGTGCCGTTGGAGTCGGGACACTATGCCCGCGCCGATATAAAAATGGAACTAAATCTCAAAACGTCACCCTCGTAACCCTTGGCGCAGTCGCCGGACACACGCCCTTGCGACAGACGGTGCCGCCTTTCGCTACGCCGTGGCACTGCACGAGCACCGTCGCACCACGCGTGCGCACATCCTGCGTTTTTCACTTGCGCCCGTGCAACATCTGTCCAAACTTCGCGCCTGTTTTTTCGTTGACCTTCGTCAATCTTCACCGACCCTTCAACAACCTTTTTCCCAAATCATGAAAACCACTATCATCATCCCCGCCTACAACGAGGAACTGACAATTGAGCAAACAATCGTTGACTTCCACGAAGCCGCGCCCGACGCCGTGATTTGCGTCGTGGACAACAACTCATCCGACAAAACGGGCGAAATCGTGCGCACCGTATTTGCCCGCATCGCCAGCGCAGACAGCGCGAGCACCAAGAACCCCAAGAACGTCAGCAGCCCGCACCAGCTCATCTTCGAGCCGCGCCAAGGCAAATCGAACGCGGTTCGCACGGCGTTTATGCAGGTGGAGTCTGACGTGTATGTGATGGTGGACGCCGACGCGACGTATAGCGGCAAAGATTTGCCCGCCTTGCTGCAAGCGTTCGGGGAGAGTCGGGCAGACATGGTGGTCGGCGACCGGCATTCGAGCGGCGATTACGGACAGGAAAACACGCGCCCTATGCACGGCTTCGGAAACAACCTTGTGCGCGATTTGATAAACTTTATTTTCCGCGTGAAACTGCACGATATTTTGTCGGGCTACCGCGTGTTTTCGCGGCGCTACGTGAAGAGTTTCCCTATCTTGTCGAGCGGTTTTGAATTGGAGGTGGAGATGACTATGCACGCCTTGCGCAGCCGCCTCGCCGTAGTCGAGCACGCCGTCTCATATAAGGAACGTCCGGCAAACAGTTTTTCCAAACTAAACACAGTGAGCGACGGCTTCCGCGTGCTGCTGAAAATCTTCAACATCGTGCGTTACAGCCGCCCGTTATTGTTCTTCGGTTTGGTGTCGCTGTTTTTCTTGCTAACGGGTCTGGTGGTCGGCTCGGTGCCTGTCATCGAGTTTATTCAGACGGGCTTTATCAAACATTTCCCGATGGCGATTTTGGCCGTGGGGCTGGTGGTGTGCGGAATGTTGTCGTTCGCAGCAGCGGTTATCTTGGACATGCTGGCCTATGTAGATAGAAAACTGTCGGAGTTGCGCCTGCTGCAATTATCCTAAAAACAGCGGCGCACACTGCGCCACCCCCGACCAACTTTTTTCACGGAACCTTTTCCGCCGCCCACGGTTTTCCCTCGAACCTTCTTTTCAACCACTCCCACAATGAACACAGCTCAAACCGCCGCGCCTACGCGCGCCACGCACCTCTCTCTCGGAGGGCAAATCGGAAGACGCCTCTTCCTCAAAAACGCCGCCTTCGCTGCCGGTATGCTCGCATTCCCCGCGATTATCCCGTCCCGTGTGCTCGGCAAAGATGCGCCCAGCTCAAAAATCCAAATCGGCCAAATCGGCTGTGGGCGCATCGCCCGCGACCACGACCTCGGCGAAACGCTGCGCTACACAAAACTTGGTCGCGTTGTCGCCGTGTGCGACTTGGACAGCCGCCGCATGGCGGAGGGCAAAACGCTCGTCGAGCAGTTTTACAAAAGGCAAAAAAATCTGCCCGCTGGCACGGTCAAAACCTACGGCGACTACCGCGAAATGCTGCAACGTGGCGAGATTGACGCCGTGATGATTAGCACGCCCGACCACTGGCACGCGCAGCCCGCAATCGAAGCCGCGTTTGCCAAAAAAGACGTCTATCTGCAAAAGCCCACCTCGCTCACCGTCGTCGAAGGCCGCCAGCTTTGCGAGGCTATCAAAAAGAGCGGCATCATCTTGCAACTTGGCACGCAACAACGCTCGATGGCGCAGTTTCGCATCGCCGCCGAGCTGGTGCGCAACGGGCGCATCGGCAAACTCCGCACCGTGCGCATCGGTCTGCCCGGCGACCCCTCCGGCCCTGTCGAAAAAGAGACGCCGCCGCCCGCCACCCTCAACTACGACGCATGGCTCGGCTCCACGCCGCTCATGCCTTATATCGAGAAAAAAGTTCACCCGCAAAGAGGCTACGGGCGCCCGGGCTGGCTGCGCGTTGACCAGTTTGGCGCGGGCATGATAACGGGCTGGGGGCAACACCATTTTGACTCCGCCGCATGGGGCATGGACACCGAATTGACAGGCCCCGTTTGGGTGGAAGCCGAGGCCGAGTTTCCCAAATCGGGCATCTGGGATGTCCACGGGAAATTCTTTGCAAAAGCGGGTTACGCTAACGGTGTTGAAATGTTCACATCAAGCCCCAACAAAGACTACCGCAACGGCATCCGCTACGAAGGTGATAAAGGCTGGATTTTTGTTTCGCGCGGCAATTATACAGCGTCGGCGAGCGACCCCGTTTCCGCCAAGAAACAAGCGAATGCGCTCGACGCCTCCGACCCAGCTATACTACTTTCAAAAATCGGCCCAGACGAAACGCATCTTTACAAGAGCAGCAACCAACATGCCAATTGGCTGGAATGCATTAAAACACGCAAAGCACCGATTTCTCCCGTTGAGGCCGGACACCGCGCCTGCACGGTTTGCCTGATAACACACATCGCAATGCGTCTGCGCCGCCGTTTGGAATGGGACCCCGCCATCGAACGTTTCAAAAACGACGACGAGGCAAATAAATTGCTCCGCCGCGAACAACGCAAACCCTACGGAACGGATTATTTAACAAAAAGTTAATCTAAGCGATTTAATCTAAAAACAACAGGGCGGTGCGGGCACACAGGCGGAGAAAAACAAAAAAACCGCCATTGAAAGAGCTTTTTTATGCCCGCCCCGCCGCCTTGTTTATCGTCTTTTTTCTTTCTTCATGAACTACGAAATCTGTGTTTTAGGGCTGGGCTATATAGGCCTGCCAACCTGCTCGATTTTTGCCACAAAAGGCAAAAAAGTTCTCGGTGTGGACGTTGTTCCAAGCGTTGTCGAGACGATTAACGAGGGGCGAATTCACATTGAGGAACCGGAGTTGGATATGCTCGTCCGCGCCGCTGTCCAAAGCGGCAATTTACGCGCCGCCGTGAAACCGCAGCCAGCCAGCACGTTTATTATCGCTGTGCCCACGCCGTTCACCGTCGCCGAAAATAACCGCAAACTCCCCGACCTCTCTTTTGTCGAGGCGGCAGCGCGAAGCCTCGCCGAAGTGGTCGAACCCGACAACCTCATCGTGCTCGAATCCACAAGCCCCGTCGGCACGACAGAGCGCGTTCGCGATTGGCTCGGCGACGCACTAAAAAAACTTGGACGCCCGTTCTCTGCCGACGCCCTTTTATACGCGCATTGTCCCGAACGAATTTTGCCTGGGCAGATGTTAAAAGAATTGGTCAGCAACGACCGTATTGCTGGCGGCTTGACACCCGAAGCATCGGCGCGGGCGAAGTCCTTATATCAATCGTTTTGCGCGGCAGAAATTTTCATAACAGACGCGCGGACAGCGGAAATGGCGAAGCTAACAGAGAACGCTTTCCGCGATGTAAATATCGCATTTGCCAACGAGTTGTCGCTCATTTGCGAGCGCATCGGAGTGGATGTGTGGGAGTTGATACGCTTGGCGAACAGGCACCCGCGGGTGAAGATTTTGCAACCCGGGCCGGGTGTAGGCGGGCACTGTATAGCGGTTGACCCGTGGTTTATTGTGGACGCCGCGCCGGAGGAGGCACGGGTAATTCGCACAGCGCGAGAGGTGAACGACAGCAAGCCGCATCATGTTGTCGCCAAAGTAAAAGCGGCGGCGGCACGTTTGGGGCGCAAAACAGTGGTGGCGTGTCTCGGCTTGGCGTTCAAGGCGGATGTTGACGATTTGCGGGAGAGTCCGGCGGTGGAAATCACGGCGGAATTGGCGGACGACTCTACCTTGCGTGTCTTAGCGGTGGAGCCGCATGTGCGGGTCTTGCCCAAACAACTGGCAAGCACGGGTAAAAACGTAGAATTGGTCTCGTTAGAGACAGCTTTAGCGCAAGCGGATGTTTTTCTGCTCCTTGTTGACCACAAAGTTTTCCGCGCCCTACCGCCAGAAACCTTCACTGGCAAACATCTCATTGACACACGGGGAATTTTCAAAAAATAGCAAAACGACGCAAGGTCTTTTTGTATTTCAACCTAAGAACGGCAATTCAGCGGGAAGGGTTTGCGCAAGATTTTGAGGCGGATGCGATTTGCGCTTTCCCGACGCGCACCTTGCGGTGCGTGGAGCGAAAAGCGCAAGCCGCAGACTGCCAAAAGATTGTGCAAAACCACTCGCATTAACTGCCCGTTTTTAGGTTCAACCGAAGGGCGCAATGCGCAAATGCCCCAATTGTGCAAGATGTGCAGCCCCAAAGGCGGAATCTGGGTTGAAACCAGATGCAAGTGAAAAAGTGTCTGGCACTTTATTCGGGCGAGGCACTTGTGGAATGCGCTGGCAAGGCGAGGAACGAGCACCGACACCGCTTTCGCAAACATCGTAATCTACCGGAAACCAGTGTCTCCCGTTGCGCTCGTTGCGCTCGTAACGCGAACTGCCAGAAATCTGGGTTGAAACCAGATGCAAGTGAAAAAGTGTCTGGCACTTTATTCGGGCGAGGCACTTGTGGAGTGCGCTGGCAGAGCGAGGAACGAGTGCCGACACCGCTTTCGCAAACATCGTAATCTAACGAAAACCAGTGTCTCCCGTTGCGCTCGTTGCGCTCGTAACGCGAACTGCCAGAAATTTGGGTTGAAACCAGATGCAAGTGAAAAAGTGTCTGGCACTTTATTCGGGCAAGGCACTTGTGGAGCGCACTGGCAGGGCGAGGAACGAGCACCGACACCGCTTTCGCAGATGTCGTAACTTGATGAAAACCGGTGTGTTCCGGCGTGCCAGTAACACAGAATGTTAAGTCTGCTTGAACCCGAATTCCGCTTTTGAGGCTGGCACGTCTTGTCGGCGGGTGCTACGCTATCACTTCGCCCCCCCCCCTCTGCCAACGCACTCCATGTAACTACACGCACACAGACAGGATTGTCTGTGCTACACTCCACGTTTCGCCTTTGTGGGAGCATTCGGCTTCGCGGGAGGAGGGGTGGTTTTGGGCACGTCGAGTTTCACGATGCGAGATTGGTGCATACTGAGAAGACGGCGACTTGCACTACACTCGCCCTGCGCACTATGCGTCCAGCAGGGCGTTCTGACAAAACGGCTGTAGTTCATCCTGCGGCACTATCAGTACGTTTGATTTGGTGGCGAGCGGTGAGAGCGGGGTCGAGCGGGGTGAGGACGAGCACGCGGCGCGGCGAATGGCGAGCGCGACGGGTTTGCCCTGCGGCAGAAGCGCGAGGTGGAGGCGGATGTCAGGCAAATCTTCCTCCATACGCGCACGGACATCGCGCCCACCGACGCGCAACAGGCGGTCGTTCTGCGCGAATTGGCCTCCCGCGCCGGGCTGCCCGCATCGGTGCCCGCGATGATGACGCCCTCGTCGCCGTCAAAATAAATGTTGCGTTGGAAGTCGCGAAGTGGCTGGAGCTACAAGCCCGTCCACGCCCAGTTTGCCTCCTTGTGTTGGCGCAGACGCCCGACGACGAGCGCGACGGTTTCCGCCGGAATTGCCCGGGCTAATCGAGGCGTCGGTCTGGAGCCACACGTGGTATTCGCTGCTTTCGGGCAGGTAGCGGCGGGCGCAAGAAATGATGCCAAACGAGACGGAGCGGTTCAGCCCCCACGGCGCACCGAGTGCCATCACGAAATCGCCCTCTTGCAAACGCACTTCTGGCGCGAGTTTTGCGAACGGCACACGCTCGCCTTTTATCCTAAAAACGGCAGTTGAATCGGGTCGTCTTGCGGAAGCTGTTATGGCATCCGCACTTCGTGGCTTTGTTCGACGCACCAACAGGTGCGCCTTCACAAATCCACAAAGCGCATCTGCCACAACATCTTCTCGCAATACTTCCCCTCCAACCGCCGTTTTTAGGATAATCCGCTCTAATCGTCCGGTTGGCGTACTTGCGTCTGTTTTTGGGTGGCGTAAGTGCTCGAAAAGCCCATAACGCTGCCCGTCTTACGAAAAAATCACGTGCCACAAAACGTTTGCAATAACACATGAGTCCGCCCGAACGCGCCCGCAAAACCTTCGACCTTTCGCGCCATATCACCGCCGCTGTCGGTGCGCAAAAAGCCTACGTCCCCGGCGACCAGCCCAGCGAGAGCGGTTGGGTGAAACTTAACACCAACGAGAACCCGTTTCCGCCCAGCCCGCGTGTCGCCGCCGCAATTCGTGCCGAACTTGGCACCGACGCAGCCTCGCTACGCCTTTACCCAAACCCCGCCTCGGCTCCCCTGCGGGCTGCCGCTGCGCGTTACCACGGCCACGGCCTCGGGGCGGAAAATGTCCTCGCCGGCAACGGCTCCGACGACGTGCTCAACCTGCTCGTCCGCGCTTTTGCCGACGCCTCGAAACCCGCCGGAATGCTCGTTCCCAGCTACTCGCTTTACCCCGTGCTCTCCGGTCTCAACGCCGCCGCGATGCGCACGGTGCCCGTCGGCCTCGACGGCGTTTTCGACACAGCCGCCGTCGCCGCCAGCGGTGCCAACATCTTTTTTCTCACCAATCCGAACGCCCCGCTCGGCATTGCGTTTGCGCCGGAAAAAATCGCCGAAGTGCTGGAAGCCTTCGACGGGCTGCTCGTCGTTGACGAAGCCTACGCGCCGTTTGCGCGCGCCGACGCTGTTCCGCTGCTCACCCGTTTTCCAAACCTCGTGGTCACGCGCACTTTTTCCAAAGCCTTCGCGCTCGCCGGAATTCGTGCGGGCTACGCGCTCGCCGACGCCGCCGTGGTCGCCGCGTTGGACAAAGTCCGCGACAGCTACAACCTCGACCGCCTCGCGCAAGCCGCCGCAGTCGCCGCGCTGGAAGACCGCGCTTACTACGACGGCATCACCGCCGAAATCAAACGCGCCCGCGACGCCGCGTCTGCCGCCCTGCGCGGTTTGGGTTGGCGGGTGTTGCCCAGCGAGGCGAACTTTCTCATGGCGTCGCCGCCGTCCGCCGTTGGCAAAACGCCCGCCGAGACCGCCGCCGCCGTCCACGCATTTTTCAAAAGCAGAAAAATCTTGGTGCGCTATTTTCCGTCGAACCCTGTCACCGCGCCGTTTCTGCGCATAAGCGTCGGCTCCGCTCGCGAGATGGAAACCTTGCTCGCGGCGGCAGCTGCCTCCGCCGACGCCGACTCCTCCTCCTCCGCCGCCGACGCCGCCGACGCCGCACCCCGCTAACCACCCGTCCCTCCCCCGCCGTTCCCCGCCACCGCTAACCACCCGCCGCCCATGCCGCTCGACGTCCCCACTATCGCCGCCCTGTTTGCCGCCGCCTACCTTGTCGGCAACGTTTCGCCCGGCCTGCTGCTCGCCCGCTTTTTTGGCAAAGGCGACCTCCGCGCCCAAGGCAGCGGCGCGACGGGTGCCACCAACGCCGCCCGCGCCCTCGGCGGCAAAAAATGGTTTTTCGCCATCCTCGCGCTCGACATAGCGAAGGCCGCCTTTGCGGTGCTGTTTCCGCCGCTGTGTCTGGCGGCGGAGCACTTCCCCGTCGCGAGCGTCCTCTGCGGCCTCGGCGTTGTCGCCGGGCACATTTGGCCAGCACTGCTCGGTTTTCGCGGCGGCAAAGGCATCGGGCCATTTCTCGGCGTGTGGCTCGCCATCGGGTTTTTTCCGTGGCTGGCGGGCGAATGCGGGCTTGACAGCACCGCCGCTTTTTGGCCGCGCTCGCTCCTCATCGCCCCGACTTTGCTCGCGCCAATCGCTGTGGGTTTGTTCTTCCTTCCTCTCAAAAAAGGTGCTTTCATGGCGGCCTTATGTGGACTCTGGGCACAACCGCTCGCTTTCTACTTCCTCACAGAAGACATCGCCGCCGCCTTGCTCGCGGAGGTCATCGTCGTCTGTATCCTAACCGCCCACCGAAACAACTTTAACAAAGCCTTTGGCAAAAACACCGACTGCAACGCATGAACGTCAATGACCTCATTTGCAAAGTCGCGGACACACCGGACGAAATCGAACAAATCCACCGCCTCAACTACCGCACGTTTGTTGAGGAAATCCCGCAGCACCCGCCCAACCCAGAGCGGCGGCTCGTGGACAGGTTTCACGCCGAAAACGCCTACGTAGTCATCAAAGACGGCGAGCGCGTCGTCGGTATGTTCGCAATGCGCGACAAACGCCCGTTCTCGCTCGACGCCAAAGTGCCCGACCTGACGCGGCACCTCCCGCCGTGCAAAAACCCCGTTGAGGCGCGCCTCCTCGCCGTCGAACCCGAATACCGCAGCGGCCCCGTTTTGCGTCTTCTCATGGACAACGCCTTCGAGCAAGGCGCACACCACGGCTGGGACCTCGTGCTCATCTCTGCGACCACGCGCCAACTGCGCCTCTACCGCCACCTCGGCTTCGAGCCGTTTGGCCCCGTCGTCGGCGCGGGCGACGCGCTTTTCCAGCCCATGTTTGTCCGCCCAAAGCGCGTCGGCACCGTGCTCACCACGCTCGTCGAACTCGGCAAAAAAGAGAGTGACGACGTCAGTGCCCTGCGGCGCACTCGCAAAGTTGTTTCGCTGCTGCCCGGCCCTGTGACCGTCACGCCGCGTGTGCTCGCCGCGATGGGCGTGCAACCGTTTTCGCACCGCTCCGCGCTTTTTCACGACATCCTCGATGAGGCGCGTCGCGGCATCTGCCGTCTCGCCAACGTCGCGCACTGCCAAATCATGCCCGGCTCCGGCACACTCGCCAACGATGTCGTCTCGCTCCAGCTTGCCCGCCTCGGCACGCCCGGCCTCGTGCTCGCCAATGGCGAGTTTGGCAAACGCCTCGCCGGGCAAGCGCGTCGCGCCGGTATGCAGCACACGCTTCTCGAAATCCCGTGGGGCGGCGAGTTTGACCCCGCCGCCATTCGCGACGCCATTGACGCCGTCCCTGCTGGCGGCTGGGTGTGGTGGGTCTGGCACGAAACCTCTACCGGCATCATCAACCCAAACCAAGAAATCATTGAACGCGCCCGCGCCCGAGGTCTCGTCATCGCCGCCGACGCCATCAGTGCCATCGGCAACATCCCCACCGACCTTTCGCAGACCGACTACGCGACGGCTGTTAGCGGCAAAGGGCTGTGCGGTTATCCCGGGCTGGGCATCGTCATGTATAAAAATCCCGATGTCTCGCAGCAGCCGACCATCCCCTCGTATCTCGACCTCGGTTACTGGATAGCGCAAAACGGTGTCGGTTTCACGCACTCGTCAAATCTCCTCTCTGCGCTGGCGACCTCGCTCGCCGAAAAAGATTTTCCTGCCCGCCACAAAATCATCACCGAGCGCGACGCGTGGCTCCGCGACGCCCTAAAAGACAGCCGTTTCGACATCCTCACGCACGGCCCGAACGCCTGTCCCGCCGTCTTAACGCTCATCCCGCGCACGGGACCTGATGCGTGGGAGACGGGCATGGCATTGGAGGATGCGGGTTTTGTGTTAAGTTACCGCAGTAATTATTTGCGCGAGAGAAACTGGCTTCAAATCAGCATCATGAGCACCCCTTCTGCCCCGACCCTGCGCAAGCTCGTCGCCCTTTTGTCGAAAACCGCCGCCGCGTGAGATGTCGCGGGTAGGAAGGTGTCACGGGGAGGCGGGCAGCGTATGCGCCCGTTGGTGGTGGCGATAGGACGAATAAGACGAATAGGTCGTATAGGTCGTATAAGCCCTATAGGACCTATAAGAC
>JAITPT010000194.1 GCA_031289285.1 Puniceicoccales bacterium | reverse complement strand
GCCACCAAACCCGCGCCCGCCGCAAAACCCAAATCCCCCCCCACCCCGCCCGCCGCAAAATCCCCCGCCACTCCCGCTCCCGCGAAACCTCCCGCCCCCGCCACCGCCGCGCCCTCCCCCTCCGCCCTCCCTCTCCCCAGCCCGCTTGAAACCTACCTCGTCAACCGCCCGCTCACCGGCAGAACCCGCGACGCTGGCCAACTCCGCGTCTGGGCCGCCATCTGGCAATCCGACCCCGACTCGCGCAAGCACGGCTCACTCTGGTTCAACGCTGCCATCGGCGGTGCCCTCGCCGCCGACCCCGCCGCCCTCGAACCCGGCATCCTCGCCGCCCTCGAACGCCACTACTTCAACAAACACAGCTACCTCGACAAAAAATATTTCCCCGACTTCGCCACCCTCGCCCCTTGGGAAATGCGCTTCCTCACCAGCACCGACAAACCCGTCACCGAAGTTGATTGGTGCCAACGTTACCTCGCCGAAAAAAAGCCCACCCTCCGCCCCTCCGAACTCGGCACCTCCGGCAACGTCATCCCCTACCGCCTCCACAACAAATACGACGGCAAAGAAATCTACATCTACGAACGCGAGCGCGACCGCCTCCGCGCCCGCGCCACACGCAGCCGCGCCTACTACGACTACCGCCCCGAGACCTTCGCCAACTACATCGAATACGGCGGCGTCTGCGTCGAGATATCCACCATCGGACGCTGGTTCGCCATCGCCAAAGGCCTCCCCGCGCTAAACATCGGCCAGCCCAGCCACCTCGCCTTCATCTGGCGCGCCGCCCCGCACCAATGGCGCATCGGCAACAACATCCACGGCTGGCACCGCTCCACCCCCAAAGGCGAATACTTCGAGTGGGACAGGCAACCCGCCATCATCCTCCTCTTCGACGACTACATGCGCGACCCCGCCGCCGCCCGCCGCTCCTGCATCGCCCTCTGGAAAGCACGCCAACTCTCTCAAAAACTCGCCGCCGCCCCGCGCCCCGCGTTCCCATTCGCGTCCGCCATCGGCGACACCCAACTCGCCGCCCAACGCCTCGCCCTCTTGCGCGAAGGCCTCCGCCAAAACCCATTCAACTACGAACTCTGGCGCGACCTCGCCGACGCCCTCGACGCCGCCCACATCTCGCCCGACGCATGGGAGACCGAAGCGCGCACCCTCCTCTACGCCCTCCGTGAACACCCGCTCGCCATCACCCCCCTCCTCGAACGCTACACCACGCCATTCCTCAAAAACGCCGACCTCGCCGACGCCACCGTCTGGCTCAACATCGTCGCCGACACCTTTGCCGCTGCCAAAAACGTCCGCGCCGCCCCGCTCGGTGCCGCTGCTGGCTACGCAAAGTTTTTCGCACTCGTCGCCAAACACGCCGGTCTCCCCGAACGCCAAGCCAACCAAGCCGCCCGCATGGAAGTCCACGCCGACTTCTGGAAACGCACCCCCGAAGAAAAACACGTGCGCGTTGACGCGCTCTTCCGCCGCGCCATCGAGGCCACCACGCGCCACCCCACCCTCGCGACCTCTGTGGCACGAAGCTATTTCCTCGCCTCGCGCGACGACCCCGCTCGCGGCGTCGCCACGCGACGTTACCTCGAAAACCTTTTCAAAAAAATCCACGCCAACGACAAGACTGGCAAAATCGCTTTGGCGATTTCGCGCCTCATCATCCTCGGTGCGGAGGAAGTCGGCGACATAGACGCCGTCGCCCTCAACACTTTTTACGCCCTACAAATCCAGTTAGAGGCTGCTCCTACGAATGCCGCGCCGTGGCGCGACATCGTGCCCACCTTGCTCGCCAACGCCACGCTCTCACGCGAAACCCGTCTCGCGACCGAACGCTTTTTGCGCCAAGTCGCCGACGCTCCTGCCACGACCCCGTATAACGCCGCCGTCCGCAAACACGCCGCCGACGCCCTCAAAGAGTTGTCAACCCTCCGAACGACAACCTGACGCTTTTATGGAGTGCGGTGGCAGAGGGTGCGAAGCGTTGCGTAGCACCCGCCGACACCGCTTTCACAGATGCGGTGGCCTCGCGGTTGCCAGTGTCTTTTTGTCGTTTTGAAAGCGGTGTCGCCGGACGCTTCGTTATCACTCCGCGTCCTCTGCCACCGCACTCCATAAAACCGCGCACAAGCCCCGACGCTTTTTTAACTGCGCACAAGTCCCTGCACATTTTTTTGGAGTGCGGTGGCAGAGGGTGCGAAGCGTAGCGTAGCACCCGCCGACACCGCTTTCACAACCGCCACCAACCTCCCCAGCACCCGCATCCCCCGCCTCACTCACCAACCTCCCCACCACCCGTCCCCACCGCCTCCCTCCACCCACCTCCTCCCCTCTGACATCAGGTTTTTAGATTGGAAGAGCGCACCGCGCACCGATAACTTCCGCGCATGAGTTTGCAGCCGGTCATCATCATCACGCACGAGTTTTTTCCGTTTCCGGGCGGGATAGCCGTGTATGTGCGCGAAATGGCGCAAGCACTCGCCGCGCAAGGGCACAAGGTCGAAGTCTGGTGCCCCACGCACCCCGAACTGATGCGACGCCAATGGCCATTCGACATCCTCCAACTCGACAACCGCGGCACTCAAAGCTGGCGTGCCCGCCTTGCCACGGCGCGAGTCTGGCGCAAACACGCCGACACCATCCGCCAAGCCACCCTCTGGCTCGCCGAACCCGGGGCGATTTTAACCGGCTTCTACGACTTCCTGCTACGCCTGCCCGCGCCGCGCCGACTCATCCTCACCTTGCATGGCTCCGAGATTTTGAACTTCACCCGAAGCGCACACCGCCGCTGGCTATTCAACAGGATGCTCGCCAAAACCGCCGTCGTGACGGTGCTCTCCGAGTTCAACGCCCGCCTGCTACGCGCCCGCACAAACATCGCCCCCGAAAAAATCCGCCTCGCCCCCGGTGCCGTCAGAAGCGACTTCGCAAAAATCGCCGAGATGACCTCCACGCCAACGCCAACACCAACACCCACGCCCACACCAACGGACAGCACGAACGCTGCGGCGGGCGCGGACGGCGCGACGGGCGCAAACGACGTAGCGGACGGCGCGACGAACGGCGCGGCGAACGGCGCGGCTGGCGACATCGCGGGCAACGCGGACGGCCTATTGCGCGTTGTCAGTGTCGGGCGCATTCACCCGCGCAAAGGTCAACACGCGCTCCTCGAAGCCGCTGCGCTCCTACCTGCCGATTTGCGGGCGCGCTTGCGTTTCCGTTTTGCGGGACTCGCCGTCCG
>JAITPT010000128.1 GCA_031289285.1 Puniceicoccales bacterium | reverse complement strand
CGCCCTCTCGCCGCGTTCTCCCAAACAAGACTTCCAAAACCGACGCCAAACCGCACACTGCTCGCCCCAAAAACTCATGGACACACCACTGCCCGAAACACCCAGCGCACCCCTGCCGTTCGCCGCCGAAAACGTTCTCGCTCACATCGCGAAAAAGTTTCCCGCCGACGCCGCCACGCTCGTCACCGACACCAGCTCCGCCGCCCAACACTCCATCCTACTCGCCAACGAACGCGCCGCCGAAATCGCCGCATTCCTCCGCGACGACTCCGAACTGCGCCTCGACTACTGCTCAAACGTCACCGGCCTCGACTGGTTAGACAAAGAAGTCACCGACACCGAAAAAGTCTCCGAACCCGACCCCGCCGGCGGCCCCGCCAAACTCGTTGACAAGCGCGTGAAGCGCATCCAGCCCGGCTACCTCGAAGCCGTCTATCACCTTTACTCCGTCGAAAAAAAATCCGCCGCCCCTGTCGTCATCCGCCTGCGCACCCGCGCTCGCGACGCCTCCGCCGCCGCGCCCGACGCCACCTCCGTCCCCTCGCTGACGCCCGTCTGGCGCTCCTGCGAATTACAGGAACGCGAAGTTTTCGACCTATTCGGCATCGTCTTTTCGGGACACCCCGATTTGCGCCGCCTGCTCATGTGGGACGAATTTAAAGACTTCCCCATGCGCAAAGATTACGTCGAACCCGACGACTACGAATGGGAACCCACGCCCCACGACACCATCCTCGCCAAAGCCAAAAAACACTGGCCTGCCAACGCCCCCACGCCGCCCGAAGACTCACGCGGAGACGCAGCGGCGCAGAGCGAAAATCAAACAAACAACAAAAATTCACCCACAGAAAAATAATGAAAAACTTAGACGACATCACAGGCAACATTTTGGACGCCTCTATAAAAATCCACAAGGGACTGGGACCCGGACTTCTCGAGTCGGTCTATGAGTCGGTGCTCGCACGAGATTTGGAGCGGCGCGGCTTTCAGACCGTCCGCCAAAAAGCCATCCGCTTCGAGTATGACGGGATGAGCTTTGAAGACGGGCTGCGCGTTGACCTGCTCGTAGAAGACCAAGTCATCGTCGAACTCAAATCCCTCGAAGTCTTCTTGCCCATTCACAAAAAAGAACTGCTCACCTACTTGCGCCTGAGCGGACTCTCCGTCGGTCTGCTCATCAACTTTGGCGCCCCCGCGCTCAAAGACGGGTTTCGCCGCATCGTCAACTATCTCCAATCACCCTTGCCGCTGCGCCCCCGCACGAACCAACCGAACCCTTAACCGCCGCCTTTCTTTTCATGACACCACCGAACACCTCTTTCACGGCCTCCTCCGCCTCGGCGCGCGCGCCCGCGTCTGCGCCAGCGTCGCCAAACATCCGCGCCGTCCACGACGACTTCCACGGCGACCTCCTCGAAGTCTCTATGGGGCCGCACCACCCCTCGACCCACGGCGTCTTCCGCATGAACGTCACCCTCGACGGCGAAGTGGTCGTCAAGCTCCAACCCGTTTTCGGCTACCTCCACCGCAACCACGAAAAAATCGCCGAGCAAAACTCCTACCTCGCCGCCATTCCCTACACCGACCGGCTCGATTACCTCTCCTCGCTCACAAACAACTGGGCCTACGTTCGCGCCGTCGAGCAGCTTGTCGGCATCGCCGTCCCCGAACGCGCCGAATACCTCCGCATCATCCTCGGCGAACTCGCCCGCATCATCAACCACGCCTGCCTCGTCGGCTTTCTCCTCAACGACCTCGGCACCTCATTCACCCCACTGCTCTACTCCCTGCGCGAACGCGAACGGATGCTCGACCTCGTCGAAGAACTCACCGGCTCACGGATGATGTGCAATTTTTTCCGCTTTGGCGGACTCCGCGCCGATGTCCCCGCCGACTGGCTCCAACGCCTCGACGCCTACCTCGGCGACGGCTTTGCCCGCTATCTTGACGAACAAGACGCCCTCCTGACGGGCAACGAAATCCTCCTCGCTCGCACACAAAACATCGGCGTCCTACCGCCTGCTCTCGCCGTCTCGGCGGGCATCAGCGGCCCCATGCTCCGCGCAAGCGGCGTCCCCTACGACATCCGCAAAGTGGACAACTACTCGCTCTACGGACGTTTCCCATTTCAAGTCCCCATCGGCGACCACGGCGACTGCTACGACCGCTATATGATGCGCATGTTGGAAATGCCCCAGTCTGTCCAAATCATTCAACAAGCCATCGAAGAACTCCCCAGCGGCGACTTCATAACCCCCAAACAAAAAAATGCTGGCTTGCGCCCCAAAGTGGGCGAAACCTACTCGCGTATTGAGGGGCCGAAGGGCGAGATTGGTTTTCACTTAGTCAGCGATGGCACGGGCAAGCCCTATCGTTACCGCGTCCGCCCGCCTTCGCTTATCAACCTAACCGCTCTTGAAGACATGTGTATAGGCCAAACTTTGGCGGACACTGTTGTCATTCTCGGCAGCGTGGACATCGTCCTCGGCGAGGTGGATAGATAACTTTCTCTACGCGCACACGCACACATTAACAACAACACACCACTCGACACCCAACACTCAACACACAAACCGTTTATGTTAGGAACAGGCATACTCAAAGGACTTTTTATCACGGCAAAAAATCTTGTCGGCAGCTACTATGACAAAGAGCGGCTGACGACTCTCCAATACCCGGAGGAGGCGGCGAACATTCCCGAAAATTACCGCAACTTCCCCTTCCTCGTTTTCGACGGTGAAGACGCTGTCTCTACGCTGCGTTGTGTCGCCTGTAAAATGTGCGAAAAAGAGTGTCCGCCCCAGTGTATTTACATCGTCTCAGAGAAAGACGAAAAAGGCAAAATCATGCGACGTCCCAAAGTTTTCGATATAGACATTTCTGTCTGTATGGGATGTGGAATTTGCGCCGAGGTTTGCCCGTCGAGTGCAATTAAGATGGACCATATTTTCGAGGTAACGGCCAAAGACCGTTTCTCCGATTTGCTTTTGCATCGCGACCAATTAGCGAAGTCTGTGGACTACTATAAGCAAATCCATCCCACCGATTTTGCTGTCGAAGAAAAAGCCCGCGCCGAAAAAAAACGTGTTGCCGAAGAAAAAGCCCAAGCCGCCGCCGCCGCAACTGCCGCAAAAGCGGCAGCCGCCGCAAAAACAGCTACCGCCGCAACTCCAAAAACCGATGTCGCAAAAGCGGCAACTGCAACTGCCGCCGTCTGACGCGAAAACACCAGCGAAGGTCTATCAAATTGCCTGTTGGTCTCCGCGTCGCTACAGTAAAAAGGGACAGACCCTTTTTCGTTTGACTCTCTTCATACAGGAGCACCGAGCACGACGGCGGTTAGTAGCGTTTACTTCGTTGCGATGTCGCCTTGCCGCAACATCACTCTGTCGCCATGCCACGCTGTAAAAAGGGACAGACCCTTTTTCGTTTGACTCTCTTGATACAGGAGCACCGAGCACGACGGCGGTTAGTAGTGGTTACTTCGTAGCGATGTCGCCTTGGCGCAACATCACTCTGTCGCCATGCCACGGTGATAAAAAGGGACCGCTGTAAAAAGGGACAGACCCTTTTTCGTTTGACTCTCTTGATACAGGAGCACCGAGCACGACGGCGGTTAGTAGCGGTTACTTCGTTGCGATGTCGCCTTGGCACAACATCACTCTGTCACCATGCCACGTAGCGAATACAAATCGCTCAACCCTTCACTGTCTCGCTCTGACGAGGGACGGATGCCACTCCGAAGACGATTGCCAGTCTTCTCGCGGTATTGCTGCAGGTGAGCTTCAACAAACTCCTTGCTCCCTATCACCGCACCCTTCGTGAGCCAGCGAAATTGTTCCCACAAACGCTCTGGCAACGGTAGCACACCACCAGACTCCGCAACCGCTTGCGCAGTCTCTGCGGAAAGACGCGCAGCTTTGCTGTCGCCGCGCTTCATCGCCGCGCCTTTGCTAAACAGCGCGACGCGGTAAGCCGCCAGCATCTCCGC
>JAITPT010000318.1 GCA_031289285.1 Puniceicoccales bacterium | reverse complement strand
GGCGGATGCGGTTTGCGCTTTCCCGACGCGCACCTTGCGGTGCGTGGAGCGGAAAGCGCAAGCCGCAGACGGCCAAAAGATTGTGCAAAACCGCCCGCATTAACTGCCGTTTTTAGGTTTAGATAACATTGTCGGCGGGCGTTGCGGGAGGTGGGTGGCAGAGAACCGAGCACAGGGACGAGCTATTTCGCGCCTGTGGAACTGAGGGCGAGGCGGAAGCCGAGGTCGCCGTTGCTGATGCTCGGCAGGAGGAGGAAGCGGAGGGCGGAGCGGCAGGACTGCGCGAAGCTGCTCAAGGCGCCGCCGCGGAAGACACGATCATCACCGGAGGCGGCACCAAGCGGGTCGTCGCCACCAGCGGGGGACGTTTCATACCAGTCGCTGCACCACTCCCAAACGTTGCCGTGCATGTCGTGGAAGCCCCACGCATTCGCGGGGAAACTCCCAACATCCATGGTCGTCCCTCGGTATTCGCCCTTGGCGTTCCTGTTGTAGGGAAGTTTGCCGTCGTAATTCGCTTGCTTTGTCGTGAGATTGTCCCCCGTGCTGAACGGCGTCGTCGTGCCAGCGCGACACGCATATTCCCACTGCGCTTCCGTCGGTAGGGTGTAGCGATAGCCCGCCGGCAAACGTCCAGCGGCGCGTTCTTGCGCCGTTAGTTTCGCGCAAAACTCTACGGCGTCATGCCACGACACATTTTCCACAGGACGCGAAGCTCCTTTGAAATGCGATGGATTCCTTCCCGTCACGGCCTGCCATTGCGCTTGTGTCACCTCGTATTTGCCCAGCCAGTAGGGCTTCGTGATGTTGACGCGGTGTTGCGCCTCGGCACCTTTCTCGTATGGCTCGCGTTCTGGCTCGCTACGCGGACTGCCCATCGTGAAAGACCCTGCGGCGACGGGCAGCATTTCCAGCAAAACATTGTTGGGCAAACGCAGCCTCCACGGCGAACCAGCGACGGGGCCGAGCGACGTGGCGTCTGCGGGCTGGCGGAGTTGTCCGGCGACTCCAGTTTTTTCTAATTTGCCGTCTGCGGGTTTGCCGAGCGTGTTGCAGACAACGAGGAGGAGCGCCGCGAGGGCGGCAAGGGCGGCGAAGGCGCGGCGAGCGCAGGGAATTACTTGTGGGCTGGTGTTCATGAGGTGAGTGGTAGCGATGTGTTTGTTTGCAGTGGGAAAGGCGAGCAGAAGGCAACGGCAAGGGCAGCGCAAGAAAAAACAGAATGTCCCCGCCGTCCACCACCGTGTCCACTCAGTCCACCCAGTCCACCGCGTCCACCGTCCACTCCCTCCGCCTTCCCCCTCCGTCTCCCCCTCCGCCCCGCCCTCCGCCATCCCCTCCGCCCCGCCCGTTCACATCCCCGCCCCCGCCTATACATTTGCCATTTTCGCGCCTGTGCGTTTCCTCCTCTGCTTATGCCGCACTTCACCATTCCCGAAAAAATGCTTTGCGCTGTCTTGCCCGGCGACCACTCCGCTCGCTTAGAGACGCGCGCCGTCCCTACGCCCGGTCACGGCGAAGTCCTCTTGCGCATGAAAGCCTCGACGATTTGCGGCTCCGACATCCGCTGCATCTACCACGAGCACCTCGGCAAAGGTCCCGAAGGCTACCAGCCCGGCATGATAGCTGGCCACGAGCCTTGCGGCCAAATCGTCCAAGCCGGCCCGGGTTGTCGCCGCTTCAAAACTGGTGACCGCGTCATCGTCTATCACATCTCTGGTTGCGGCGTCTGCAACGATTGCCGCCGCGGCTACATGATTTCCTGCACCAGCGAGAAATACCGCCGCGCCTACGGCTGGCAGCGCGACGGCGGCATGGCCGAGTTCCTCCTCGCCGAAGAAAAAGACCTCCTCGCCCTCCCCGACTCGCTCTCCTACGCCGACGGCGCACAGGTCGCCTGCGGTTTCGGCACCGTCTATGAGGGCCTCGAAAAAATCGGCATCAGCGGCAACGACGCCGTCCTCGTCACCGGTCTCGGCCCAGTCGGCCTCGCTGCTGCCGCGCTCGCTCGCAAACTCGGCGCACGCCAAATCATCGGCATCGAGGCACTCAGCGAGCGCATCGCAATCGCCCAAGACCTCCGCCTCGACGGCAAACCGCTCTTCGACCACGTGCTCCCCGCCGACGCCGAAAACGTCGCCCAAATCCGCGCCCTCACTGGCGGCAACGGCACCGAGCGCACCGTCGAGTGCTCCGCCAACGCCGCCGCCCGCAACACCGCCATCCGCGCCACCCGCAAATGGGGCAAGATGGTCATGCTCGGCGAAGGCGGCACGATGGCTCTCAACCCCTCGCCCGACATGCTCCACGACCAGAAAACACTCGTCGGCTCGTGGGTCACTTCCACTTGGAAAATGGAGGAACTCGTCGAACGCCTCGTCCACTGGGACCTACACCCCGCGATGCTCATCACGCACCGCTTCCCGCTCGAAAAAGCCGCCGAAGCCTACGCCCTCATGGCCACCGGAAAATGCGGCAAAGTCGCCGTCTGCTTCGACGAAGAACTCCCCGCCGCCAACGCCTAACCAACCGCCACACCCAACGCCCACCCACCACGCCGCCACCCGCGACTTCCCCCAAAAAAACTTCCCGCAAAAAAACATTTTCCCTTTTTAGGTGTTGAATAAGCGGGCGTTTTTAGTCCTTTCCCCCACGCCGCCTTTCTCTCAAAGACTTCTGACAAAAAAAACAGCAATGCCACCCGACAAACTTATCAGCCGCATCAAAGCCGTCCTCAACGGCGACACCGGACATTTTGAAATACAAAGCCTCGCGCTCGAATACTCCGAACTCGTCATGCGCACCCGCGAACGCATAGACCAATGCGTCACGCTCATCCGCGCTGGCAACGACTACGCCGCCCTCCAAGTCGCCGAGTCTGCGCCACCCATCCTCGACACCGCCGCCACACTCGCCTTCGCCGAATCCCCCGAATGGCTCGCCCTCTGTCGCGCCAACGGCGTGCCTTGGCCGCCCCCGCTCGACTCGCGCAGCATCGAGCTTGTCAACAACCTCTACAACCGCCAAATCAGCGAGTCGCACCCGCTCTACCGCGATTACCGCCAAGCCATCCGCGAACGCGACGACCTCCGCGCACTCGGCATCCTCTCGACCATCATCCGCATCAACCCCGAAGACAGAAACGCACGCCGAGAGTTTGTCCGCCTCGGAGAAAAAGCCCGCGAGACACACCTCAAAAAACTCGCCACCCTCCTCGACGCCGACGACACCTTCGCAGCATTCACACTCGCCGACGCCCTCGAAAACCTCTCCCTCCCCGCCCTCGCCGACGCACCCGAGCTGGCCCGCGTCCGCGAAATGCGCGCAGACATTGACCGCGCCCAAGCCCTCGGCGACATCCACAAACACCTCGCCGAAGCAGCCCCCCTGCACGAGACCGGCGACTGGCGCGGCACCATCCCCCTCATCGGGCGCTGCCGCTCCCTCGAACGCCACTACACCGTCGCCCTCCCGCCAGAAACTGCCGACGCCCTCGGCGCCCTCGAGTATTGGGCACTCGCCTGCCAAAACGCCCTCAAACGCCGCCGCGAACGCGCAGACACCGTCACCCGCGCCAACGAGACACTCCGCAAAGTCATCGCCGCCGCAAACTTCCCCGGCAAAAACGCAGCCCTCATCCTCACACACATCCAAGCGTTGACCGACGCCGCCGACGCTGCCGACACCCTCGCCAACACCCCAGCAGACGAGCCACAAGACGGCGACCCCAACGCCCCCGGTATGCCCACCGACGCCCCCGCCATGCCCGACGCGCCACTCACCGCCGCCGCCCGCGCCCGCGCCATCGCACTCGTCAAACGCATCCGCCAACAAAAAATCTTCCGCGCCGCCGCCGCCCTCGTCGCCCTACTACTACTCGCCGCTGGCGCGTTCGCCGCCCACAACTTCTGGGCAAACGAACGCGAACGCGACACCGCCCTCGCCCGCATCAAAGTCCTCCCCTCCGAAAACCGACTCCTCGCCGCCGAGGCTTTTGAGAAAAACCTCAAAGACGAATGGAACGCCGACCCCACCTTCGCCACCGCCCACACCGCACTCACCAACTGGGCCACCAAACAACGCGCCGCCGTCAACAAACTCTCCGCAGACGCCGACTTCCTCGCCGCCCGCCCAGACACCATCTCACCCGCCGAACTCAAAAAAGCACTCGCCGCCCTCGAAGCCCTCCGCAAGACCAACGCCCTCCCCGCCGACACCCGCGCCGCCGCCGACGCAAAAGTCGCCGCCGCTGACGCCCGCCTACGCAACCTACGCGAAAAAATCTCCGCCGCCCAAACACCACCCTTCGACGCCCGCCTCACCGCCGCCGAGACCGAGTTCGCAAGGATTAGCGCCCTCCCCACCGTCGCCACACGCCTCGCCCGCCTCGACTCCTTCCGCACCGCCGCACTCGCCCCACTCACCTCCGACGCCGACTCCCTCAGCTTCCTGCTCGCCCCCGTGCTCCTCCAAAGAACCAAAGCACTGGCCGACGCCACCACCACCGCCCGCCCCATCTGGTATCTCTCTCACCGCTGCGACAACGACCTCGCCCCCGTCGGCACACTCGCCGCCTACTACGTCGTCCTGCGCTCGCTCTCCGGCACAAACCCACCCGCCTCCGCCACCTCCGAAAACAGAAACGAAGACCGAAGCGGGCGCCGGGGCGGGGCGCGGGGGGGGGGGGGGGCGCCGGGGGGGGGGG
>JAITPT010000009.1 GCA_031289285.1 Puniceicoccales bacterium | reverse complement strand
GTGACATCGCGGGGGGCGTTGCCGTTGCCGCGCACGACGACGGTGTCGCGGCCTTCGATTTTGCCGTTTTCCAATTTGTAGTATTTGAAAATGCCGTCTTTGGAGCCGCCTTCGATTTGGAAAAGGAGGTGTTGGTGCGGGTTCACGTCGTCGGTTTTTGTGAAGACGGCGGAATAGGTGTAGGTGCCGGGTTTGAGTTTTATTTTTGTGAAAACGCTGGCACCGATGAGTGCGTCGCCGTTGCCGGAAAGGAGCAGGTAGCGGCCTTCGGTGTCGGCGGACAACTCGAAGCGCGGTGCCTTGGCCTTGGTGGCTTCGGGGATGCGGGGAAAGGCTTTTTGCCAACCAGCAGGAACTGCGCCGGATGCACCTTGGGAAAAATCTGCGCTCCACGCGGCTGGCGCGGCGGCGGCGGCAGCAGTGGCGGCGGCGGCGCAAACGGACAGGCAAGACAGGAGGACAAGAAGGAGGGCGGAGGCGGTGAAAGTGAAGGTTTTCATAGAAGTGGGAGGGGCGACACAGGCGAGTCGGGTTTGTTCCCAATACCGTTCAGGTGGCGTGAACCTAAAAACGGCAGTTAATGCGGGCGGTTTTAGGTTGAAATATCATTGGGCAAGGCCGTTTTTTTTTGGGGGGGGGAGGGCACAACGTCGCCAGAGGCGACGGCATCACAGACAGGATTGTCTGTGCTACACTGTGGCGGCAAGGTTTACTCCTCGATAATCGGGCGGAAGCCGACGTTGTGGATTTTTTGATAGGTCTCGTAGGAGATGCGGACGGCACTGCCGACAACCTTGGGGCGGTCGTTGTGCGAGCCGCCACGAACAACCTTGGGGGTGTCAGGATTGCCAGCCTCGCGGCCATCGTTGGGTTTGTAGGGATAGGGGGCGTAGTCGCTGCGCGTCCATTCCCAGACGTTGCCAATCGTGTCGTAAAGTCCCCATGCGTTCGGCGCGTATTGTTTGACGTAATCAACGGTGAACCATTTGTCCTCAAAACGGTCGTCGCGCAGAGGCCACGGGTAATTCAGGGGGAAAAAGGAGCGGGGTTTGACGCGCCCGCCGCCAGCAAAGCCGCCGTTGGTTTTGCGCAAACTGGCGTCGGCGAGGTTGGCGTATTTGGAGAAGTCTGCCTCGCGTGGGCCGAAGTGGAAGGCGGTGTCGGTGCCAGCGCGGGCGGCCCATTCCCACTGGGCTTCGGTGGGGAGGGTGACTTTTTTGCCAATCCGTTTGGAAAGCCATTCGCAGTAGGCGACGGCCTCGCGCCAGCTCACGCGGGCGACGGGTTGGCGCGGGTGGTTGGCGATGTAGCCAGCAGAGATGTGGTCTTTGCCAGTCTCGACTTCGTAGCCGGTGTCGTGGTTGGGGTCGAACTGGGCGTATTGGCCGTTGGTGACCTCGCTCTCGGCAATCCAAAATGCCTTTTTAATTCTGACAGCAGCGCGGGGGCGTTCGTCGGGGAAACCGTCCTCGGAGCCGATGATGTATTCGCCAGCGGGGATGCGGCGGAAACGGATGCGCAGCGGCGAAGTGTGCGTGTCGTCGGCACCGCCGCCGGTGATGTCGGCGTTGACTGCGGCGCGATTTGGCGAGAGCGGGACGTCGAGCACGGTGGCGTTGGGTGCGGTGTAGGCGCGGATGCGACTGGGGCCGGTGCCGCGACGGGCGGCGGGGGCGGCGGAGTGTTGCATGGCGAGGGCTTTGGAGAAGGAGAATGGCCAAGCGGCGAGCCGGAGTTTGTCGCGTTGCGGGCGCGGGAAGGCGAGGCCAGCGACGGCGGGGCGTTCGTCGAGGAGCGCTTTTATTTTTTCGGGTGGCACGGGTGCGGGGAGCGGCGTGGCGGCGGCTTCGCGCATGGCGCGGGCGTAGGCGTCGCGGTATTGTTGCTCGGGGTTTGCGGCGTTGCCGCCGTAGAGGCCTTGCAGGTGGAGGCGGCGTTTCTCGAAATCGGGTTTGTTCCACATGCCGCGATAGGGGGCGTTGAGGTCAATCCATGCGTTGAGTGTTTCCCAGTCTTGGCGGGAAAGTTTTTTGCCGGTGCCGTAGTGGCCTTTGCGCAAGAGGCGGACAAGCTCGCTGGTGGAGGCGTGGAAGTCCATCGGAACTTTGGTCTCGACGTTGGCTTCGGGGCCGGGGCGGCGCAGGTAGGGGCTGAGGGCGACGTAGGCGGTGTCGCTACGCCAGTGCGCGGGCGGGGGGACGGTGCCGTTTGCAGGGAATGGTTTGCGGGCGAAGCTGGGGATGTTGGTGGCTTTGCGGTTGGTGTCGTTGTGGCAGGAGACGCAGTGTTTATCGAGGACGGGCTGGACGTCGGTGATGAAGGAGAACGGGCGTTCGGGTTGGCCGCGCCAAGGGGTGAGCGAGCGGGGCGGTTTGTTGAGGGCGGTGGCACGGCGGGCGGTGGCGGCCTCAAGCTCGCCTTCGTGGCAACCGGTGCAAGAGATGGCTTCGCCGGGCATGCAGATTGTCCAGCTTTGCATGATTTGGATGGCGGCGCCGTTCTCGTCGAGGAGTTGGAAACTGATGGGGGTGTTGGCAGGAACTTTTACGTTGACAGAGCCGTCTGCTTCGAGGGGGACGGTGCCGAGGAGGCGTTTGATGTCCCAGCCGGACTGTTCGCCAACGGAGTCGTGACCGCCGCTGCTCCAGTAGCAAAAGTGGTAGGCGAGGACGCGCATGGATTTGGCTTTGCCGCGCGGGATGCCGGGTTGACCGCGCCCGTGGTTGATGTCGGCGACGGCGACGGTGCCTTCGAGTTTCGAGAGGTCGGGCGCGACGACGGCAGGTGCGGCGGGTGCAGCGGCGGTGGTTGCGGCGGGAGTGGACGGCGCGGCATCGGTGGCGGCGAGCACGGCGCGTTCGATGACGGGTGTCACGGCGTCGGGGATGACGGGCGGGCGTTTTTGCGGGATGATGGGAATGGGTTCAAAGAGGTTGGAGCCGGGGACTTCGTAGAGTTTGACAAGGTTGTCAAAGCAGTCGGCGAGGTAGATGCCCCAGGTGCCGCGGTGGTCGAGCCACATGCTGACGAGGTAGTATTTTTCGTTGAGGGGATAGGGCGTGGCGAAGGTGTATTTGCAATGGGAGCCTTGGAGGTCGTCCACGTTGCCATTGACGTCGCGTCCCCAGCCGGGGATTTCTTGGACGGCACCGGTGATTTCCTTGGGATAGATGCGCGGCTGGATGTTGATGCGCGAGCCGGGAGGTCCCCACTCCTTGGTCTGCGGGTCGTGGCGAAACGGGTAGTGCGTGCCGAGGCTGGGGTCAACGAGCAGGAGGCGTCCGCTATCGGGGCGCGAGTGGTGGCCGCTGACGACGCCGAGGATGAGCGAGGGGTGACCGGGGACGGGGCGCGGGTGTTTGAAGGCGGCAGGGAAATACGCGCCGCTGCCCCAGTGGGCTTTTTGCTGACGTCCGTCGGGAAGCATCGTGAAGAGCATACGGTCGAAGTAGTGCGGCGTGTCGGTGTATTGCCAGCGGAGATACATGACGCGCCCGTCGTGGAGTGCGCGTGGGTGCCAACCGCTGTCTTGCTCGAAGGTGAGCTGGCGGACTTTGCCGCGTGTGGTGTCGAGGCGGTAGAGGCTGGCGACTTTGGCACCGCCGCCGACGCAGGGGACGCCTTGGATGCCGGCGGTCGAGAAGGAGAGGATGTGCCCTTCTTCAGGGAGGTAGCAGGGGTCGAACCACTGGATGCCGCGCTGGTCTTTGGGGGTGAGTTCGCGCAGGCCGGAGCCGTCGGTGTTGACCTCGAAGACTGCCCAGTCGCCGTTGGCGTTGGTGGAGGCGAAGAGGAGGCGCTTGGCGTCGAAATGGAGGTCGAGGTCGCGGATGATGCCGGTGTCTTTGGAGCGGTGGACGGTGGTGAGCTTGGGTGTGCCACGCAGGCCGGAGAGGACGGCGATTTCGTTGTCCCAGCCAGAGCGGGGGATGGTGTCGTTGGTGTAGGAGTTGAGGGAAATGAAGCCGACGTCGCCACCTTTGGGTTTGCGGCGGACACAGAGGATTTTGTCGAAGTCGAGAATGGGGTTGGCAAGCGCAGCTTCGCGGATGAGGGCGTCAAGGGCAGCTTTGGCGGCGAGAGCGGGGTTGGGGGCGGGGGACTTGGTGGACGAGGTGGACTTGGTGGACGAGGTGGACGTAGTGGACTTGGTGGACGCGGTGGCGAGGGCGTCGAGACGGCGGAGGAACTCCGCGCCACGCGGGTATTTGTCGCCGTGGGTTTTGACGAGGTCTTCGATTAAGCGGCGGGCGGATGCGATGGTGTTGGTCGGGATGGTGCCGTTGTTGAAGTTGGGAACGACCTTGGGGTATTGGCCGGGGATGACGACGGGCGCAGGCGCGGCAGGCTTGGGAGCTGGCTTGGCGGCGACGGCGGCGGGCTTGGGAGCGGCGGCGGGCTTGGTGGCAGGTTTGGTCGCGGCGGCGGCGGCGGGCTTTGCGGCGGTGGCGGGTTTTGTAACGGGTGCGGCGAGCAATGCGGCGGGCGCGAAGACGGCGGCGGCAAGCGCGGAGCGCGTAGCCGCAGAGAAGAATGTGCGAAGCGTGGACATGGCGTGAGTTGTGAGAGTGTTGAATAAAAAGACTGCGCAAGTGAAACAGCAGCAACAGCACAAGGTTCCGGCGCAAAATCCAGCGAGAGGCACAGAGCAATAAAGGAGCAATAAAGTGCCAGACCCTTTTTTACTTGAGTTGCTACAAGTGGGGCGGCGGCGGCGGCAGCCACACCACAGGCGAGACATTCGTGCCACACACACAACAGCCACCGCAACGACAAAAACGAAAGTTGCGCAGAGCAATAAAGTGCCAGACCCTTTTTTACTTGAGTTGCTCGGGTTTTGCGAAAAACGAATTGGCCTTGGCGACCTCAACGCAGGCGCATACACGGCACAGATGCGCTACCACGTGCGCAAACACAGCGTGCGCAAACGCGCACAGCCGCTACAACCAATGGTATGACGCACGCACGCATACACGCACGCATACGCGCACGCACACGCGAGCGCGGGCACACCGCTACTTCGCCTGCTTCCCTGCCCTTTCGCGCAGAACGGTGGCTAAGACATCGGGGCGGTTTGTGGTGATGCTCTCGACACCCCACGAAAGTAATTGCGCCATGCGGGCGGGGTCGTCCACCGTCCACGCCCAAATAGTGAAACCACGGGCGCGTAAATCCGCCACGAGCGCCTCCGAAAGCGCACCGTGCGAGATGTCGAGAATGGGCGTCCCGAGGTCGAGCGCGGCACGGTTGAGCGCGTCGGCGACCACCGCACGCGGTGCCTTGTAATTGCCACCCCACAGCCAACCGACCGTCAAGCGCGGCTCTAATTTGCACAGTTTGCGCACCACGGTTTTTGAGAACGAGATGACCACCGCCCGCTCCAAAAGCCCAGCAGCTTTGAGCGCGGCGACCACCTCCGCCTCCATGCCCTCCTCTTTTATTTCGACCACGGGACGGCAGGAAACGTCTTTGAACAAGGCCAGCGTCTCCTCCAAAGAGGGGATTTTTTCGCCTGCAAACTTTTTGTTTTTGCCCACGCCCGCGTCGTGACGGCGGAGTTCCTCAAACGTCACCGAGGCGACTTTGACCGATTGCGGTTTGCCGTTGCGGCCAGGCGTAGCGACATCGCTCGTGCGGTTAAACGTGGCGTCGTGAATGATGACGAGCCGCCCGTCTTTTGTCCGGCGCACGTCGAACTCGCAGCCGTGTGCGCCAGCGGCAAACGCGCCTTTGAAGGCGGCCAAAGTGTTTTCGGGAAAATCTCGCGATGCGCCACGGTGGGCGACGGCGGGGAGCGTCGGCACGGCAAACGCGACCGCCGGTGCCTTGCGTTTGTCCGGCGGCAGCTGCACCTGCGCCCATCCCTTCGCCGCGTCTTTCGCCGCCTTTGCCGCCGCCGCCGTCTTTGCCGCCGCCGCCGAGGCCGACGCCTTCACCGCTGCCCATTCGAGCACCTGCCCGTCGGCGAGCAGGCGTTTGCGCAGCTTGGCGCGGTCAACGTCTTGCACGGTGGTGCCGTCGCCGATGGCGATGGCGGCGGCGGTG
This sequence comes from Puniceicoccales bacterium, assembly GCA_031289285.1. Classification (GTDB taxonomy): domain Bacteria; phylum Verrucomicrobiota; class Verrucomicrobiia; order Opitutales; family UBA953; genus CALNBE01. The sequence continues at coordinate 556 of JAITPT010000009.1, read as the reverse complement.
GCGGCGGATTGGCCGAGCACCATGAACACCGGCTCCATGCGTATCGAACCGTAGGCGATGTGCGAGGCGGAGAGGCAGACGGGGACGAGCAGGTTGTCGCATTCGCCGCTGCGCGGGACGATGGCGCGGTAGCCGATGGCGTAGGGCGAGAAGCCGCCGACCTGCACGTCGCCTTCGTTGCGGACGTGCCCCTTGGCGTCCACGTGGCGCTGCACGTGGTGGGAGTCCATCGTGTAAGCCGCCATGCCGACAGACTCGGCGTCGGCGTTTTTGCGGCCTTGGCAATGGTGCTGCGTCATCACAAAAGCGGAGACCATTCGCCGCGCCTCGCGAATGTAGAGTTGGGTCGGCCAACCGCCGTTGTTGGTGAACTCGTCTTTGCACACGCCCCATTTGCTGACGACGGCGCGGACGCTTGCGGGCACACGCGGGTGGTTGGCGAGCGTCCACACTAACCCTTGTTGGTAGAGGAGGTGGCGCTTGGCGATTTGCTCGCGGGTCTTGTAGTCGGCCTCGGGGTAATCGTAATTTTGCCCGATGAAGTCGGTGGAGAAAC
>JAITPT010000265.1 GCA_031289285.1 Puniceicoccales bacterium | reverse complement strand
CGCAACCCCCTGCGTTACGTTTGGAAGGCGCAGGGCAGCGACATCTTGGAAAAGATACAGCGAGCACGGGAAAAATTGAAAAAATGTAATGGTTAGACAATTAAGAGACGCTACAGTAGGGACACGTTTTGCCTCACAACCCACAACGGGGTCTCCGACGGCAGACATCGGCATTCGTTGGGCAATCCCGTTGGGCAACTCGGTTGGGGGTTGAAGTCGCAATGTCGTTAAGAAATGCCATACACGGTATTTGTCCGGCACACACGCATTTCACGCTTGTCCGCCTCCGCAAACTCCGCGCTAATCACGCCTCTTTTTTCCAGCAATGGGTATCGCTATCAAACCAGCCAACACAGTCCAATTTGACCAAGTCTCTCTCGGCGAAGTCATGCTCCGGCTCGACCCGGGTGAAGGGCGCATCCGCACCGCACGCCAATTTGCGGCTTGGGAGGGCGGCGGCGAATACAACACCTCGCGCGGCCTGCGCAAATGCTTCGGCCTGCGAACCGCCGTCCTCACCGCGTTTGTGGACAACGAAGTCGGGCACCTCGTCGAAGACTTCATCATGCAGGGCGGCGTCGCTACCGACTTTATCCGGTGGCGCGACGACGACGGCATCGGGCGCAGCGTGCGCAACGGCCTCAACTTCACGGAGCGCGGCTTCGGCGTTCGCGGCGCGGTGGGCGTCCCCGACCGCGGCAACACCGCCGCCAGCCAACTTAAGCCCGGCGACTTCGACTGGGATGACATTTTCGGCAAACGCGGCGCACGTTGGTTCCATACTGGCGGCATTTTCGCCGCGCTTTCCGAGGGTACCGCCGCGCTCACCGTCGAAGCCGTCAAGGCCGCCAAGCGCCACGGCGTCGTCGTTAGCTACGATTTGAACTACCGCCCCTCGCTCTGGAAAAGCATAGGCGGTCTCGCCAAGGCGCAGGAGGTGAACCGCGAAATCGCCCGCTACGTTGATGTGATGATTGGCAACGAGGAGGACTTCACGGCCTCGCTGGGCTTCGAGGTCAAGGGCGTTGACCACAACATCAGCGCCATTCCCGTTGACGCCTTCAAGACGATGATTGAGACCGCCGTGAAGGAATACCCGAACTTCCAAGTGGCCGCGACGACGCTGCGGGCGGTGAAGTCGGCGACGGTGAACGATTGGAGCGCGATTTGCTGGCACGGCGGCAAGTTTTACGAAAGCCGTAAATATGCAGGGCTGGAAATCCTCGACCGCGTGGGCGGCGGCGACAGCTTCGCGAGCGGTTTGCAATTTGGGTTCTTGGAAAAGAACGACCCGCAACTCGCCGTTGACTACGGCGCGGCGCACGGGGCACTCGCCTCGACAACGCCGGGAGATACTTCGATGGCGACCCGCAAGGAGGTCGAAAAACTCATGGGCGGCGGCGGCGCACGTGTCGTGCGTTGAGGCGCAAATTCCGCTAACTCCGCTGCTAACTTCGCTGCTAACTCCGCCGCAACCTGCGCACCGCCGATGAGGGCACTCCTAAAAATAAATCTGCATGTCCGAAAACATCGGTGCTTTTCGTCCCGTAGGGACGGGAGATGCACAACCCCCAAAATTATTTTTAGGAGTGCCCATGACTGATTCGCCGCTTGGAGTTTTGGCATACATCGTGCTCGCCGTCGTCCTCGGCGGCTTGTGGCGGCAGGATGTCGTGGCAGCGGGCAAGGCAGCGGGCAAGGCTGCGGGAAACGTGGCGGGCGACGGTGCGGCACGTGGCGCGGGCGGGCGCGGGCTGCTTTTTTTCGGCGTGGCGGGCGGCATTGCGCTCACGCTTTTGGAGACCGCTGGCGAACTTGTGCTGGGCGTCAGCAGCGAACAGAAAAACATCACGGTGCTTTTTCTCGGCGCGATGCTTGCGGCGGCGGTGGTCGAGGAAGCTATTTTTCGCGGCTGGCTCGTCGTCGAGGGCAGGGGACGCAAGGCGCAGTGGGCGGGCGCGGTGGGCGTGTCGCTGCTGTTTGCGGCGGGGCACGATTTCCTCTGGCAATACGCGCCCGACGCCGGCGCGGCGTGGTGGGAGTTTTGGCGCGGCTTCTCGCTTAGCCCGACGCCTAAGGGCTGGCTGAGTTTTGGCGCGGCGTTTGCCTGCGGCCTGTTTTTTTACGCGCTGCGTTTCCACCCGCGCAACGCGGCGCGTGCGCTGTTGCCGTGCATCGCCGCCCACGCCGCACGTAATCTGGCGGTGTTCGCCGTGAAGCTCGCGCAGGGACACGTCGTCGGCTGGTGGTGACGGCGAGCGGCAGCGGCGAGTGGTGCGACGGCGAAATCGGGGGTTGTTGGCGCGGGTGTTTTTTTGTTTTACGGGCGGCGTTATGGACAGCTTCGACTTTCTCTTTCCGCGTGTGCGGAAAATCTCGTTTGCCCGCGCCGATGGCAAAACAGAGACCGCCCGCCGCCTGTCGAAAGTCGTGGTGCGCACCAGCGCAGACTTCGCCGCTTCGCCGCTGGCTGCGATGACGCGCCACTTGTTGGAAAAAGCGCAGACGCAAATGGAAATCGCTGCGTCCTCCCCACGCCCTCCGCGCCTCCCGTGCATCGGTGGCGCGACGGCGAGCGCGGAGTTTCCGCCGGAGCACTACCGCCTCGAAGTCGGTGCGGGCGGCGCGTTAATCGAGGCCGCCGACGCGAGCGGCGTCCACTACGGCGCACAGACGCTCGCGCAGATTTTGCGCGAGGCGGATAAGGCGGGCGGCGCGGTGCCCGCGCTCGTCGTCGAGGACGGCCCCGATTTCCCCGTGCGCGGTTTCATGCTGGATATTTCACGCTGCAAAGTGCCCACCCGCGAGACGCTGCTCGATTTGGTGCCGCGCCTCGCCGCGCTGCGCATCAACCAGCTTCAACTCTACACCGAACACACCTTCGCCTTCCCCGGACACGAGGCCGTCTGGCGCGACGCCTCGCCGATGACCGCCGACGAGCTGCGCGAGCTTGACCAGCTTTGCCTCGCGCACGGGATTGAGCTGGTGCCCAACCTGCAATCCTTCGGCCACTGCGAACGCTGGCTCAAACACGCTCCCTACCGACATCTCGCCGAGTGCCCCGACGGATTTTTCCACGCGCTCGCCAACGCCCACCGTCCCGCCGGAACGCTTCGCCCGTGCCAAGACTCGCTCGACTTCGCAGCCGCGCTCTACGACGCCTACCTGCCGAATTTTTCCAGCAAGCAGCTCAACATCGGCGGCGACGAACCGTGGGAACTCGGCCTCGGTCGGAGCAAAGAGGTTTGCGAAAAACACGGGCGGCACACCGTCTATCGCGAGCATCTGCGCGGGCTGGCGGAGCGCGTCGCCGAGCGCGGCAAGACCATGCAGTTCTGGGCAGACATCTTGCTCGAAGAACCGGAACACGCCAGCGAGGCACCTGCGGGCGCGACGCCAATCCTCTGGGGCTACGATGCCGGACACCCCTTCGACGCGCAGTGCGCTTCGCTGCGCGGCAGGCCATTCCTTGTCGCGCCGGGCGTTTCCTCTTGGCAGACGTTTCACGGGCGGCTCGCCAACGCGCTGGCAAACACGCGGGAAGCACTCGCCGCCGCCGCCGCGCACGGTGCCCAAGGGATGCTCGCCACCGCTTGGGGCGACAACGGAAACCACCAGCCGTGGTGGACGTTTTACCCCGCCTTGACCGCCGCCGCCGCCCTCGCGTGGGGGCGCGACGCCAACGTCGAGGTCGCCGCAGGTGACGGCTCGCCGCAATTGGTGCAAGTGGTGGCGGATGTGTTTCTGGACGGCGACGCACGGGCGTCGGCGGAAATCATCGCACGTGGCGGTGCCGACCGTTTTTTCAAAACGCCAATTCGCAACAAAAGCACGACTTGGGAATTGCTCTTCTGCGCCCCCGAAAGCGCGGCGTCGGAGACCTTCGCAAAAAGCACCGAGCTGGCGGAATTGGAGGCGTGGTTAGACGAGCGCGAGGGCGGCGGCGACGGCGAGACGGCGGCGGGAAAAACCGCTTGTGAGCTTGCGGCGGCGCGTGCCTTGGAGCGTCTCGCGCTGGCGCGGGCGCGGCTCTTGCGTGGCGACACCGGCGGACAGACGGCGGCGCGGGCGACGGCGCGGGAAAAGTTTGCTGCCTTGGCGCGGGAGACGCTTGCGCTTTACGAACGTGCATGGCTGCTCCGCGCCCGCACGGGCGGTCTCGCCGAAAGTTTGCAAAAAATCACCGACGCCATTTCCGCTACTCTCGCCTGACGCCATTTTTGGTTCCTCGCTGTTTTGAGTGGGAGCACTGGTGCTGCTGCCCGCACTATAATCCCGCTGTGTGCGTAGCGAGAGTCTAACGAACATCGGCTATTTTGAAGTCAAACGAAAAAAATGGCTGCCTTTTTATTCATTTTTATTCAAATGCGGCAAACGGCCAAAATGTCTGCCGCGTTGTAAGTGCATGATTTTCCGAGTGGTTGCGAAGCAAATCCGGACTACCTCCGAAAAGTCGCCAGAATAATTAACCAGACTAATTCTTTTCGAGAAGAGGGGGGGGGGGGGGGATTTTCACGCCACCTCTCACACAACGCCCTGCAAGGGCGAGATTATCGGATGTCCCGACGACCCAATGGCAAAATCTTTAGTCTGGTTAATTATTCGGAAAGAGGAAGGGGTAGGGGGAGGCGGGGG
>JAITPT010000242.1 GCA_031289285.1 Puniceicoccales bacterium | reverse complement strand
AAAAGGCAGCCATTTTTTCTCTTGCATACGAAATCACCATTTGCACTTTTTCTGGGACGTTAGATGCAGACTTCTTTGAGCCATGCATGGTAACAAGGGGAGATTTGGGAGACTTCCACAGCAAGCCATTGCGGGACGACGTAAGGGTGACATCGGCGCAAATGCTCGGAAACGGCATCAGCACGAGAACGCAAAAACTTCACCGTGACACGCCATTCGGGGTCGTGGCAAAACTTTCCCTCCCAGTGGTAAAACGATTCGATTTCCGCCGAAACTTGGGCACAGGCAGCGAGACGCGATTTTACCAGAGACTCGGCAAATTGACGCGCCGATTTGCGGTCAGGAAAGGTCGTCCAGCCTATGCAAACGGCGTCGGAGTCCGAGAGGGCAGGGGCACGGTTCGAGTTGGGGTTGGAGACCGCAGCGGGACAGCCGCCCGTGCCCGCGCCACCGCTACCGTCGTCGCTACCACCGCTACCGTCGCCACCGTCGCCACCGCCGCTCTTACCTTCGCCGCCCCCGCCCTCGCTTCCGCCATTTTCAGGCGGCGGTTGCAGGTGGGTTTGCGAGGTCGCTGCCGATGTTTCTTGCTCCGCCGCTGGCATCGCTGCCACCGCCACCGCTGCCGCTGCCGCCACCGCTGCTGGTGCCGCTGGCGTCTCCGGCGTCGGGGTTTTGTGGTTCGTGGGCGGGGTGGTGCAGGCGGGTTTGCGGGAATGGTGGGTTGGCATGGTGCGGGTGGGAAAGGTCGGCGGGGTGCGTGTATTCGTGCTCGCGACAATACTTGTTCAAGGCGGGGAGCAAGTGCGCACGCGCCTCTTCCGGCGTATCAACGATGTGAAAGAGCGACAAATCCGCTTCGTCAATCATCGCCCATTTGACAAAGGCTTTGAAGTTGACGACCTCGTTCCAAAACTTGGAGCCATAGAGGATGACGGGCACGGGCGGCATTTTGCGCGTCTGCGCGAGGGTCAGTAGCTCAAAAAGCTCGTCCATCGTCCCGAAGCCGCCGGGGAAGGCGACGACGGCGCGGGCGAGCGAGACGAGCCAGTATTTGCGGACAAAAAAGTAGTGAAACTCGAAGCTCAATCCCTGCGTGACATACGGGTTGATGCTTTGTTCGTGCGGCAGGCTGATGCCCAGCCCGAGCGTGACGCCGCCCGCTTCCGACGCGCCGCGGTTTGCGGCCTCCATAATTCCCGGGCCACCGCCGGAACAAATGTAGAACGGGCTGACTGTCTTCGGGAGCGTCTTCGACCAGCGCGTAACGTCTCCCGCGAGTTGTCGTGCTGCCTCGTAGTAGCCGGCGGCCTCCACGTCGCGCTGCGCTTTTTCGAGGCGTTCTGCCGTCTCGGTGTTGGGCTGCGCTTTTGCGGCGGCTTCGGCGTCGGCGAGTGCTTCGCGTGCTTTATCGAGCGGGGCGATGCGCGCCGAACCGAAGAAAACGACGGTGTTGCGGATGCGGTGGCGGTTGAGGCGTTGCAGCGGCTCGGTCATCTCGCTGAGCACGCGCACCTGCCGCCCGTAGGGGCTGCGGATGAAATCGGGGTTCTCATAGGCCTTCGGCGGATTTTTTATTTTTGCGGGAGCGGGGGATTGCGCCGCACTCGCAGTGTCGGTGGTGGGTGCAAATACGTTGGGTCGGTTTTTCATACTTTGGGAACGGATGTTTCCTTTGATTAAAAGTTTTCGCCGACATGCAAAACGCGGGAGCGAGCGGAAGCAAGTTTTCAAGTTGCGCCAGCCGGACAACCCTCGCCTCCCCGCCGCCGCCCCGTCCTCCCCTTCCGTTCTCCCCCACGTTCCCGCGTTGCCGCCGTCGCTCTCAACGGGCGAGCGCGAGCAGGTCGGGCAGGGAGACTCGTTTTTCGTAAAGTGCTTTGCCAACTATCGCGCCGTCGAGGTTCGCGTGTTCGTTGGCGATTTCGCGCAAACGGGCGATGTCTTCGCGGCGCGAGACGCCGCCGGAGGCGATTACGCGGGCGGGCGTCGCGGCGAGCATCCGCTCCAACGCCGCGAAGTTCGGCCCTGTCAACATGCCGTCGGTGGCGATGTCGGTGTAGATAATCGTCGCGACGCCCAGCACCGCCATCCGCGCCGCGAAGTCTGTCGCTCGCAGCGTCGTCACTTCTACCCAGCCTTTGACGGCGACGAAGCCGTCTCGTGCGTCCACGCCGACTGCCACTTTTTTGCCGTGGCGGCGCACCATCTCGGCGACGAAGCCCTCGTCTGCCGCCGCCTTTGTGCCGAGAACGACTCGCGCCGCGCCCGCCTCGATTGCGGCGGCGACGCCCGCCTCGTCGCGCAGCCCGCCGCCGAATTGCACATGCGGGCCAATCGCGGCGATGCGCCGCAGGGCGTCGAGATTGCGTGCCGCGCCGCCGAATGCGCCGTCGAGGTCAACGACGTGGAGCCACTCCGCGCCGTCCGCTGCGAAGGCGCGTGCGGGTTCGGCTGGGTCGTCGAAGTAGGTGACAGATTGGTCGGCGAGACCTTGGCGCAAGCGCACGCACTTGCCGTCTTTGATGTCGGTCGCGGGATAGATGTTCATGCGGTTTTTCTCGCGGAGCACTTAGCCCAGTAGCGACTCGTCTATCTCGTGGTTGCCGTGGACGGCGCGCACGTCGTCAATCTCTTCGAGCACCTCGATGAGGCGCAGGATGGCTCTGGCGGTGCCGGGGTCTTTGATCTCGACGGTGCTCACGGGCAGGTAGGCGATTTCGGAGGATTCCGGTTTGACGCCCCTGTCTTCAAGTGCCTTGGCGAGCGCGTCAAACACGCCCGGGTCGCAGAGGATTTCAAAGTGGTCGCTGTTGTTGACGACGTCGTCGGCACCGGCGTCGAGCGCGATTTCCATGAGCGCGTCTTCGTTTGTGCCCTCGGCACTGACGAGGAACTGCCCCTTGCGGTGGAAGTTGAAGTCGAGCGCACCCGTCGTGCCGAGGCTCCCGCCTGCTTTGGTGAACGCGGCGCGGATTTCGCCGACGGCGCGGTTCTTGTTGTCGGTGGTAACCTCGATGATGAGGTTGACGCCACCGGGGCCGTAGCCGTCGTAGCGAAGTTCTTCGTAGGTGACACCGGGCAGCTCGCCGGTGCCTTTTTTGACCGCCCTGTCAATGTTGTCGGCGGGCATATTTGCGGCGCGCGCTTTGAGGAGAAGCGTGCGCAGTTTGGTGTTGGAGGCGGGGTCGCCGCCGCCGGAGCGCGCCGCGAGGGTGATGTCTTTGGCGATAACGCTGAAGATTTTCCCGCGCTTGGCGTCAATAGCGGCTTTGTGCCGCTTGGTCGTGGCCCATTTGCTGTGTCCGGACATAGTCACGCGCAGGAAAAGAAAGCTGCCGTGATTGGGAAGCGAAAAAACGGATTTTGCCCACCGCGCCAACCGCGCCAGCCGCCGCGCCGCCGTGCCAGCCGCCGCTACGGCGGGCTTTCGGCAATTGACTTAGCAGCGGGCGGGCGTCACCTTCCGGCACTCGCTTTCCAACACATGAGCCAGCCTTCGTATAACAGAGATTCCAGAAACAAACCGGGGCGCAACGGCCCCCCCGAACGTGTCAGCATGAAACTGCTTCTTATCTGGCTTGGCGTTGTCGCGGTGGTCGTCTTCCTCTTCACCCTTGGCGGCGGTGGCGGTGGCGGCGGCAGTGGCAGTGGCGCAGGTGGCGCAGGGGGTGCAGGCGGCGACGCCAAGGCGAGCGTCCACGAGTTAAAAGCCTCGCAGGTGATAAACTACCTGCGCGAAAAAAAGATTTACTCCATCAGCATCGAGCAGTCCCCAGAGGGCGGGCAGCGTTACTACAAAATCTCCGGCCATCTCGCCAAACCCGACCCCGATAAACCCGAAAGCCCCGTCGGCAAAGGCGAACGTTTCCATGCCGCCGGTTTCCTCGCCGAAAAAGACTTCGACACCATCCGCTCCAACGTCGAGCCGTCGCGCGTCGAAGAGAAACCCGCCGCCACCCTCACAGGCGTCTTGTTGGCAAACACGCTGCCCACGCTGCTCATCTTCGGCATCCTCGCATTCTTCGCTTTTCAGTTTGTTAAAAACGCCAAAAGTGCCGCCTTCGGTTTCGCACAAAGCCGCGCCAAACGCCTCAACCGCGACAAACAAAAAGCCACCTTCAAAGACGTCGCTGGCTGCGACGAAGCGAAGGAAGATGTGCAGGAAATCGTCGAGTTTTTGCGTGACCCCAAAAAGTTTCAAAACATCGGCGGACGCATCCCCAAAGGCATCCTCCTCGTAGGGCCTCCGGGCACCGGCAAAACACTCCTCGCACGCGCCGTGGCAGGCGAGGCCAACGTTCCATTTTTCACAATCAGCGGCTCAGACTTCGTAGAAATGTTTGTCGGCATCGGTGCCGCCCGCGTCCGCGACATGTTCGAGCAAGCGCGGCGCAGCGCACCCTGTATCCTCTTCATTGACGAGATTGACGCCGTGGGGCGCAAACGCGGCGGCTTCGGCGGCGGCGGCCACGACGAACGCGAACAGACGCTCAACTCGCTCCTCGTCGAGATGGACGGCTTCGAGGGGCACGAGGGCATCATCATCATCGCCGCTACCAATCGCCCCGACGTGCTCGACGCCGCGTTGCTGCGCCCGGGACGTTTCGACAGGCAAGTCTATGTTGACCTCCCCGACATCCACGGGCGCGAGGAAATCCTCCAAGTTCACGCCAAAAAAATAAAGCTCTCGCCCAGCGTCGAGATGCTGCGCGTCGCCCGCGCCACCTCCGGTTTCTCCGGTGCCGACCTCGCCAACTTGCTCAACGAAGCCGCGCTCCGCGCCGCCAGAAAAAACAAAAAAGAAGTCGGCCCCGACGACCTCGAAGATGCGCGAGACAAAATCTCTTTTGGGAGCGAACGCAAACGCCTCATGGACGAAGAAGACCGCCGCCAGACCGCCTACCACGAAGCTGGCCACGCCATTGTCCAAGCCTGTCTCGACGACAAGCAACTCGTGCTTCACAAAGTCACAATCATCCCACGCGGACGCGCCCTCGGCATGGCGATGCTCGCCCCCGTCAAAGACTCGCTCGGCCAATCCAAAAAACAACTTCTCAACCGCATTTGCATGGCGATGGCGGGGCGCATCGGAGAAGAGATTGTCACGGGAGATTTTAGCAACGGTGCCTCCAGCGACATCAAACAGGCGACCGCTATTGCCCGACACATGGTTTGCGATTGGGGCATGAGCGACCTCGGCCCCGTCGCGCTCGGCGAACTCCGCGAACAGATGCTCTTCGGCGGCGAGACGGCGCGCGCACAAAATTACAGCGACGAGACGGCGCGCCGCATAGACGCCGCCGTGTATGACATCATTGTCGCGCAGTATAAACGCGCAGGGGAAATCGTCGGCCAACACGCAGCGGCGCACCGCGTCGTCGCCGAGGCCCTGTTGGAATACGAGACGCTTGACGGCTTGCACGTCCACGAGGCTTTGAAATGTGGCGAAATTCGCACTGCTGTTCTCTACCGTCCGCTCACGCGCCGCGAGAACACCCCGGGCGCGGTGGAAGCACCGCCGCCGCTCGACACCTTTCCCATAGCAAGCCAAAACTTATGATAGTTTCCCTGCGCGGCACACTTATCGAGTCGGGTCTTTTTCGCGCCGTTGTCGAGTGCGCGGGTGTCGGCTACGAGGTGAGCATCCCGCTCACCACTGCCGAAAAGTTGCCCCCGCTCGGCGGCGAAACCCGTCTGCACACCCTCCAAGTTTTCCGCGAGGACAACCAGTCGCTCTACGGATTTTGCGACGCTGCCGAGCGCGACTTTTTCCGGCTTCTCATTGAAAAGGTTTCGGGCATTGGCCCCAAAACTGCGCTGAACATTTTCAGCCGACTCTCGCTTGCTGTGCTTCGAGACGCCATTGCGACAAGCAACACAAAGCTCCTCTCCGATTGTCCGGGCATTGGTAAAAAAACTGCCGAGCGCCTGATTATTGAATTACGCGACAAGACATTTCCCGCTGTCGCTGGCGGAGGTGGCACAGGTGCCGCATCGTCTCTCGGTGCCGCCGGAAACGCTGCTGCCGGAGACACCGCCGCCACCGCGACTGCCGCTGCTCAAACGGATGCCGTCGCTGCCCTTGTCTCCCTCGGCTTCAAATTACCTGACGCCGACAAAGCTGTCCGTGCCGCCCTCGCCAAACTCGCCGACGCCAGCAGCAGTGGCAGTGGCAACAGTGCCAGCAGCACCACCATCACCCCCGAAAAGCTCATCCGCGCCGCCCTCGGCAATTAAGCCTAAGAACGGCAGTTCAGCGGGGAGGGTTTGCGCAAGATTTTGAGGCGGATGCGGTTTGCGCTTTCCCGACGCGCATCTTGCGGTGCGTGGAGCGGAAAGAGCAAGCCACAGACTGCCCAAAGAGTGTGCAAAACCACCCGCATTAACTGCCGTATTTAGGTTAACCGCAGGAGGGGGAGGGGAGGGGGAGGGGCATTTCGACGGTGAAATTTCAGTTTTCGAGAACTGCGGAAAGCTGAACGAGATAAAAAAGACTCGAAAACGGCGTTGACTTTTTTTCTGACCTCGCCAGCACTGACGGACGTTATGAGTCACAACAATCAGCTTCCGATAAGGCCATACAACGAAGCGCCGGACGAATGGCCGCAATTGCCGCCCGAAAGGCTGGCGAGGTTCAAAGAGAAGTCGAAACAGATTTCGGCTCGCATAGTAGCGGAAATCCGTCGGCAAAACGAGGAGAAGTGGGCGAGAGAGGCAGAGCAAGCGGCGCAAGCAGCAGCAGCACAAGCAACAGCAGCTTAGCTGCCGACCCCGGAGGCTTTGAAGCCTCCTATCGCCTCGGTCACTACGGCCACCGCTCCTCCAGCACTACCCCGTCCACTCCGTCCACCCCGTCCACCACGTCCACCTCGTCCACCCCGTCCACTCCGCCATCTCCGCCATCTCCTTCGTTGACCTCAAAACCGGCACATGGACGACAACGATTTATTTAGTCCACCTCCGCGTCCGCCGCCACCGCTTTCAAAGCGGCAAAAAGACACCGTAACGCGAGCTGCCAAGTCTGCTTCGCCACCGCCACCGCCACCGCCAGCGCTACCAGTGCGCCGCGTTGCGCCGCTCGCAGGCTTAGGGGAGTCTGCGTTATGGTTGCGCCTTTTGCCCTTATAGTTGGTGTGTGTTGGGGCAATGGCGTCTCGTTTGTGTCGTGCGTGGCGCAGCCGCGTCCCAGCACACCCTGCATGTCAAACGATTTTTTTAGTCTGGTAAATTATTTCTCCCTTCCCCCCCCCTTCCCAAAAAACTGGCCTGCTGCGGATAGTCGGTGTGTGTGGCAATTGTGTCTCGCTCGTGTCCGTGCGGTGCAGCCGAGCCGTGCCCAAGCGCCTCCCTGCACGTCAAACGATTTATTTAGCCTGGTAAATTATTTTTCCCTCTCCCTCCCCCCCCACCCCAAAAACAGGCCTGCTGCGGATAGTCGGTGTGTGTGGCAATTGTGTCTCGCTCGTGTCCGTGCGGTGCAGCCGAGCCGTGCCCAATCGCCTCCCT
>JAITPT010000225.1 GCA_031289285.1 Puniceicoccales bacterium | reverse complement strand
ATAGGCTATTATGAAGCCGCGCCTTCAGCGCTCCAAGCCACATGCGGTTTCAGAAATGCTCTTCGTATTTTGGGCAAAATACAATAAAGTGCCAGACACTTTTTCGCTTGCACCCGAGTCAGGGCTGGCAGTCTGCGTTACGAGCGCACTCACGCTCCACGTGCCCCACACCCGTGCCACGGGGACACATCAGGCAAAGTGCGTGTAGCCACGCGCACGAGAGATTTCGCCTTCGATGTCGTGCGCCCAACGCAACTTTCCGCCGGGGTGACCCGGTGCAGCAGGGACGATTTTGCCAATAGGCGCAAACGCGAGCGCAGGGAATTGTTTGCGCCATGCGGTAAGCAGGTCTGGCACAGACTCCGGCGCGGCGGCGACAAGCAACTCGTAATCCTCGCCGTCGCACAGGGCACGCCAGAGGGCGTCGCCACGCACATCTTCGGCACACATCAGAGGAGCAGCAGCTTCCAACGCCGCCGCCGAGACGGGGAGCGCACCCGCTTCGAGCACGGCGTCGCAGCCAGACGGCAACATGGCAGGCAGGTCTTTGGCGAGGCCGTCGGAGATGTCCATCGCGGCGTGGACACCCGCCTGCGCAGCAAGCCAACGCCCTTGCGCGAGACGCGGCTCAAAGGCGAAATGTTTCCCCGCAAGACTTCCGCCCAAGTCGCCCGTTACGAGCAACGTGTCTCCGGCGCGGGCAGCGAGACGAAGCAGGGGGTGCTCGGCAAAACCCGTCAGCGCGAGGGTGGCACAAAAAAAGTTGTCGGGCGCGGCGGCGACATCCCCGCCTGCGAGTTCGACGCCGTTGGCACGGCAGACGGCAGCGACCCCCGCGAAAAAATCCGCCAGCCACGCGAGCGCAGTGTTTTTGCCGCAGACGAGGCTCAGCAGCGCGTCGGCAGGCGTGCCGCCCATCGCGGCGATGTCGCTGAGGTTGCGTTTGACGAGCTTTGCGCCGGCGTCAAACGCTGCCACCGCCGCGTCGAAGTGTTGCCCCCAGATGACGCTGTCAACGGTGGCGAGGCGTTTGCCGGGCAGCGGTTGGGCGGGCAACACGGCGCAGTCGTCGCCGCTGCCACGCGGCGCGGGTGGGCAGACGTCGCCAAGCCATTCGCGGATGTGGGCGATGAGGCGCGTCTCGCCGACTGCGCCGAGGCGGAGCGTTTTCTCGCCCTTGTGCGCGTCGTCAAAAGGGGTCGGCATGGCAGGCGTTGGCAGGACAGCAGCGTTGGCAGGCGCGTTTTTCAGACGAGTTCTTTAACCCAGTCGTAGCCTTTCGCCTCAAGTTCCAGCGCGAGTTCTTTGCCGCCGGAGCGCACGATGCGCCCGTCATACATCACGTGAACTTTGTCGGGGATGATGTGTTCGAGGAGGCGTTGATAGTGCGTGATGACGATGATGCCGATGTCCGGCCCGCGTAGGGCGTTGACACCCTCGGCGACGATGCGCAGGGCGTCTATGTCAAGCCCAGAATCCGTCTCGTCGAGCACGGCGTATTTGGGGTCGAGCATCATCATCTGGAGGATTTCGCAGCGTTTCTTTTCGCCGCCGGAAAACCCTTCGTTGACAGAGCGCGAGGTGAAAGTGCGGTCCATTTGCAGGACGTCCATTTTTGCGTAAAGTTTTGCATAGTAACCCTTTGCGTCAAACGGTGCGCCTTTTGGCAAACGGGCTTGGAGGGCGGCGCGGATGAAGTTGGCGATGGTCACGCCGGAAATTTCGTTAGGATACTGGAACGCCATGAAGAGGCCAGCGCGGGCGGTAGCGTCCGGCGCTTGGCCGATGATGTCCGCGCCATCGAGGAAGGCGTGGCCGGAGTTCACGGTGTAATCGGGGTGGCCGGCGAGTGCTTTGGCGAGGGTGCTTTTGCCGGTGCCGTTCGGCCCCATGATTGCGTGGACTTCGCCCTTGGGAACGGTGAGCGAGAAGTTTTTCAATATCTGCCGCTCGGCGATGGATACATTCAGGTTCTGGATATCAAGTGTGTCAGCCATGTTGGTTTCGAGTTGCGGAGCGGCAATCAACAGAGGCAGACGGCGCGGCGCAAGGTTAAACCTAAAAACGGCGCGAAGAACGCCAGCCCAGCCCGCTTTTGATGGCGTCCGCCATGCGCAACACGCCGATGTACGCGGCGACATCGTGGACGCGCACCATCGCGGCACCGTGTGAGACGCCCCATGCGGCGGCGGCTTTGTCGGCGTCAAGGCGCTCGTGGACGGGGGCGCCGCCGAGCACGAGGCCGAGGGTGGATTTGCGGCTCGTCCCCAGCAACACGGGGAAACCGAGTTGCGCGAGGCGGTCGAGGTGGCGGAGACATTCGAGATTTTGCGCGGGTGTTTTCCCAAAACCGAAACCCGGGTCGAGCCAGATTTGGGAGTCGGGCACGCCGGCGTCGCGGGCGAGTGCGAGCATGGTGCGCATGTCGCCGAGGAAGGTTTCCCAGAAAACGGCGTCGGGCGCGGGCGTGGCGCGGTTGTGCATGAGGATAAGCGGCGCAGCGGTGCGGGCGGCTGCGGCACACATCGGCGAGTGCCCGCCTTCTGCGCCTTCTGCGCCGAGCAGGCCGCCCCAGATGTCGTTGATGATGTCTGCGCCAGCGGCGACGGCGGCGGCGGCGACCTCGGCTTTGCAGGTGTCCACCGAGACCGGCGTATCGGGCAACGCCGCACGAATGGCGTGGAGTGCGGGCAGCAGGCGGGCGAGTTCTTCGGTGGTGCTCACGGGTGCGTGACCCGGGCGGGTGGATTCGGCACCGAGGTCGAGCACATCTGCCCCTTCGGCGACGAGTTGGCGTGCGTGTGCGGCGGCGGCTTCTGGCGCGGCGTGTAGCCCGCCGTCGGAAAACGAGTCGGGCGTGACATTCACAATCCCCATGACAAGTGTGCGCCCTTCGGGTGAGGGCAGAGCGCGACGGTGCGGACTTTTCCAATACATACCCCCGCCTTATTTCAGCCCGCACGTTCTTCAACCCGAAAACAAACAGCGGTTCCTCGCTACCTTGAGTGGGAGCTTGGACGCCAGCAGCCCTGCAAGGGGCGAGATGTGCATAACCGGAGGTGTAGCGCAGCGAAACCTCCGGTCAGCTGCCCATCCGCAACAAAGCCCTGCGGGGACGAGATTATCGAATTGCCGGATAGTGTTGGACGGTGTCTGCGTGCGTCCCACCAAAACTCACCGTGTGCGCGAAATTGATAAAATGTCCATTAGCTATCGCGAAGTCAAGTAAGAAAAATGGCTGCCTTTTTATTCGAGCGTGGGGCGAAATAATAGGGGTCGTCGGACAGTGTTGGACGGCGTTTGTGTGCGTTCCGCCACAGCTCATACGGTGTGCGGAATTAAGTAAAATGTCCATTGGCGTCAATGGGGTCAAGTTAAAAAATGGCTGCCTTTTAATTCGAGCGCGGTCATCTTTCAAAACATCCTCCGCATTGGAAGCGCATTATTCATCAGATAGTTATGAAGCAAATCCCAATTTCTTCAAAATAAATGCCAAACAATTGCCCCGAATAATTAACCAGACTAAAGATTTTGCCGAGAGGGGGGGGGATTTCGCGAAAATTTGGGCAAACCCAAAAGTCACCGACCAACCACTTCAATCCAACCACTCCAAACAACAAGCCCTCCTCCTCCTCCTTCCTACACCACCACCTCCTTCCTACACCTTCCTCCACCACCACCACCTCCCCCCCCCCAAAAAAACCTTTTTGTCCCGTGTGAAACCGTTGTGCGCTTTGTGGTTTAAACCGTCCGCCGCCCCGCCATAGCCCCGCCACCCCGGCCGCACCTCCCC
>JAITPT010000136.1 GCA_031289285.1 Puniceicoccales bacterium | reverse complement strand
TCCAAAGACGGCATTTTCAAATACTACAAATTGGAAAACGGCAAAATCGAAGGCCGCGACACCGTCGTCGTGCGCGGCAACGGCAACGCCCCCCGCGATGTCACCTTGCGCGTCCATTTCCGCCACAACGCCGCTGGTGCAGTCAAGCTGCGCAGCCTTTCCCTCACCCCCGCCGAGCCAGTGAAACCGCGCTGGGTTCGCTTCGCCACCATGCGTGGTCGCCCGACGATGGAACAGCTGCCCCGAATTGCCGCCGCCGCCGCAAAAGAGGGTGCCGACCTCCTTCTCTATCCAGAACATCCGGCGCAAAAAAGTGCCGACCCCTCCGAAGGGGACGCCATTCTCCAAAAACTCTCCGCCGCCGCCGCCCTGCATAAAATGTATGTCGCCGCCTCGGTCGTCGTCGTGGACAAAACAGACGGGCACAAATACAATCGCGGCGTCCTCTACGACCGCGCCGGAAAACTTGTCGGCACCTACGACAAAATCCATCCCTACAGCCCTGAAACTTCCGAAGGCGGGATTTCTCCGGGAAATAAAACGGACATCTTTCAAACCGACTTTGGAAAAATCGGAATGATTATTTGCTATGACAGTTGGTTCAACGATGTCACGGAACTTTTGGCACTCAAAGGTGCGGAAGTGATTCTATTTCCCGCCGCTGGTTACTACCGAAGCCTTCTTCACGCCCGCGCCGCCGACAACGGGGTGCGCTTCATTGCAAGCGCACTTGGTGGCGGCGGTCACGCCATTTTTGACACGGCGGGACGCGACATCCAAGCCAAAGCCCCTTCCAGCAGGGAATACTCTGTCGGCGCAGGCCCCGGGCGGACATTCAAAGACCTGAAAATTACCAAACTTGGAAACGTCTCCCTGCTTTGTGCGAGTCTTGACTTAAACGCCTCACCTGCTCCGCATTACAACGGTGGCAAAATGGCCGAGGCCCCCGGCGGCAAACGTTCCCGTGCCGACCAAATTCTCTATCTCGAAGACGCCATCAAGAAAGAAAAAGCACGTTGGTGGGAGGAATGAATAATCCTAAAAACGGCAGTTCAGCGGGAAGGGTTTGCGCAAGATTTTGAGACGGATGTGGTTTGCGCTTTCCCGACGCGCACCTCGTGGTGCGTGGAGCGGAAAGTCCAAGCCGCAGACGACCAAAAGATTGCGCAAAACCGCCCGCATTAACTGCCGTTCTGAGGCTTGTGATTATTACGGAACCTCCTCAACGCACTGCTGTTTTCCCTTTTTGCTATGAAAACAAATCTAAACATGAACCCAAAAACTGCCTTTGAATCGGCGTTACTTGCGGAACCTGCTTTGGCATCTGCCGCAACATCTTCTCGCAATACTTCCCCAGCAACCACCATTCTTCGGTCGAGTTTAACACGGCGGGCTGCGTGTTGGATAGCCGTGTTTATGCTGTGCATTCTTAGTTGTTGGACGCTTGCCGCCTCCGCGCAATCGGTTCACGATAAGCCAGCGATAAAATCAATTATGGACAAGGTGAACAACTATCAGTTGGCGCATCCTCACGCGAAATACGATGATAACTGGATACGCGGCACTTATTACGCCGGAGTGATGGCTTGCTATCAGGCCACTGGCGATAAAAAGTATCTTGAACAGTGTGATGCGCTCGGACGCAAATTAAACTGGAAAGTCCCTGCCGCAAAACCAAGTATAAATACGGGCGGCGGCGGAAATCTTTTGACGCTCCCCCAGACGTGGTTGGAGAGTTATATGATTGATAAACAAAAGTATAAAATCGAACCGCTTATTACCTATCTGGAAAATCCTGCTAAAAAAAGCCCGACATCTATGCCGCTCGATTGGTATTTCGAGGGTGGAAGACGGTATGTGGATGGATTATTTACCGGTGCGCCGCCATTGGCGATGCTCTACACTATTACCAAAGACGAAAAGTATTTGCAATGGATGGAAGCGTTCTTCTGGGATATTTACGGCTCTCTCTACGACGTGCAGGAAAATCTTTTCTATCGCGATCACCGTTTTATTACGCTCAAAACATCCAGCGGCAAAAAAGTCCTCTGGTCGCGTGGCAACGGTTGGGCTATTGCCGCTATTGTCCGTATAATGAAATACTTACCCAAGGAACACGCCTCTTACAAACGCTATGAACAGGTGCTAAAAAATATGGCAAATGCGTTAAAAAAATGTCAATCAAAAGAAGGTTTCTGGTATCCCAATTTGGCCGACCCCTACGATTTTCCTGTAAAAGAAACCAGTGGCACAGCGTTCTTTGTCTATGGTCTCGCTTGGGGCGTTAATAACGGTATCCTCGACCGTGCTGAATTTCTACCCGTGATTGAAAAGGCATGGAAATCACTTTATGATGCCGTAAGCGACGAAGGCAAATTGCAATGGGGACAACGGGTCGGCGACCGCCCCGTAAATATCGTTAAAAACGACTCGCACGAATACGTATCAGGAACGTTCTTGCTTGCCGCCAGCGAAGTTTATAGGTTGAACCTAAAAACGGCAGTTGAATCGGGTCGTCTTGCGGAACCTGGGACAGCATCTGCACTTAGTGACTTTGTTCGACGCACCAACAGGTGCGCCTTCACAAAGTCCCTAAGCGCAGCTACCGCAACATGTTCTCGCAATACTTCCCCTCCAACTGCCGTTTTTAGGTTGAACAACAACTGGTTGATGACAGATAAGAAAAAAACTTTTTTATCTCGCGTGAAAACATCACCGGAGTTGGCAAAAACAGGTCTCTCTAAAAACGATTACTTAAAAATCATCGAAGGTCAGGTGCGTGCTATAAAACAATATCAAGATGTATCGGGACGGATTATTGACCCAGTTAAAAAGAAAGAAATGTATTATGCTACGCCTTGCTATGCGCATAGCGTTGCAATACTGGCGGCATCTGGTTACACCAAAGACGCCGCACTTGTCGAAAGCGGAATGAAGGCGATGGATGTGGTTACTGCGGATATGGCACTAAACCGCTCTGCGGGAGGGCATGGAGATTTCTACACCTGGCCCGTTATGTTTGCTTACAGGCTGTATAAAGGAATTGCAAGCGAAGCTCGATGGAAAAAGTGGCACAACAACATTACCGCCATGAAGTCCGAAAAGTTTTATCGCTATTATCGCAAACTGAATGCACACAATTGGGTGCTGATAAATACAGCTGGCGAATATCTGCGGTTCAAAGAAAACGTCACAAAGGAAAAAGTCACGTTATTAAACTACGTAGATACGTGCTTGAAGTCTCAAATGCAACGTTTCACCGAATACGGCATGTATATTGACGACTACAATTCACCGCCTCCTGCATACGACCTTTTTTCTCGTCAGTATTTATCCAGCATGTTGGCGTATGGTTATCAGGGTGCTTATTACAAACAGTATCGTGATTTGCTGAATAAGGGAGCGTGGATGTCGCTGTTTCTGCAATCGCCTTTCGGAGAAGCACCTGCTGGTTTCCGAAGTGCGCACCATATCTGGAACGAAGCGGAGCAGTGTGTTATTTTCGAGATATATGCCAATGAATATGCAAAAAAAGGAGAGGCAAAAATAGCAGAGGCATTCAAGCGGGCGGCGATGCTGTCGCTTAGCAGTATCAAGTCATGGCTTCGTCCCGACGGCTCTGGCTACATCGTGAAGAATAAATACCCGATAGCGGCACAACACGGCTATGAAGGTTATTCGGTTCATACGTGTTACAACATGCTAACGACCTCTATGCTTGCACAAGCATGGGAGTTTGCAAACGACAAAATAAACGAGGGTATTGCTCCGGTTGACCTTGGTGGTTATGTTGTCGCTATACACAAGCCGTTCCACAAGGTTTTTGCGTCGGCTGGCGGAGCGTATGTCGAATACGACACCCGTGGTGACCAAAAATATAATCCTACCGGCATTATTCGTATTCACTTGAAAGGTAGCCATCCGCAGCTGGGACCATCCGACGGCTGTGCCGCATTATACAGTGGCAAGGGCGTTTCGATTGCTATCGGCCCTTCTTGGCAAAACAGCGACGGAACATGGTTTTCGTTGGCAAAACACAAACAGGAAAATCCAATTATCGAGACGCTAAAAGAAACTCCCGAAATGTCTCAATTCCGAATAATTTATTTGGCAGGAGAACGGACTCTTACCGAAACCGTTACGGTTGAAAACGGGAAAGTGACAGTCGAAGATGAACTGTCCGGTAATGTAACGTCCATGCGAATTACGTGGCCCCTGCTGACATTCAACGGGAAAGAAGGGAGCGAGGTTAAAATCGCCAACAATGCGGCTGTCGTAAAATTGGAGGGCAAGTCTATCAAATTTACTGCCATCGAACCTGTGAATTGTTCTTTGGTCAGTGGCGACAAGGAATATGGGCACCGCAACGGAAAGGTGAAACCTCTGTATTTTGAGTTTAGGGGAAACAAGGCAAAGTATTCCATCAGTTTGAACTAATTTTCTGTTTTGGTGGCGGCGGCTGCTCAAAACTCCGTTGGGGTTGAGATGCGACGGCAATAGATGGCGAGAGACTTTCGAGGCTGCGTGGTGCGTCGTGTAGCACAGACAGTCCTGTCTGTGGACGAAGCGTCGCCGCAGGAACTGGCAGCACAGACAGGACGTCCGATGTCACCTGCCGCTCGGTAGTCTGTGCCGCGTCACGAAGTAGCGTCGCCATTCCGTATCGCAGACTGCCAGTCTGCTTCGCAGTGCTCCAAGCGGACTTAGCAGTCTGCGTTACGGGGGGGGGGGGCGGCGGGAGACGCGGGTTGCCGGATGCTTGCGATGTCTGCGAAAGCGGTGTCGGCGGGTGCTACGTTATCACTCCGCGCCCTCTGCCACCGCACTCCATAAGGGCGGTGCCCGTTTCGTCCCTTCAAATGGTGCCCGCACTCGTCTCTGCTCATTCGTTCCATGCCCGATGACGCCCCGTCATGTCAAACAGTTTATTTAGCCTGGTAAATTATTCGGCTGGTAAATTATTCGGTTCAGACTGAGGGTGACGCAAGAGACTGGTTTTCGGAATGTTACGATGTCTGCGAAAGCGGTGTCGGCGGGTGCTACGTTATCACTCCGCGCCCTCTGCCACCGCACTCCATAAGGGCGGTGCCCGTTTCGTCCCTTCAAATGGTGGCCGCACTCGTCCCTGTTCATTCGTTCCATGCCCGATGACGCCCCGCCATGTCAAATAACTTATTTAGCCTAGTAAATTATTCGGCTCAGGCTGAAAGCGACGCAAGACATCGGTTTTCGCGAGGTTGCGGCATCTGCGAAAGCGGTGTCGGCGGGTGCTACGTTATCACTCCGCGCCCTCTGCCACCGCACTCCATAATTGCCGCACTCGTTTCGCCGAGTCCGCCGAGGCAACACTGGTTTCCGCCGAACTCGCCACCGCACTCCATAATTGCCGCGCTCGTTTCGCTCCCCTCCCCTCAAAATTTCCGCCCCACCAAAGACCGTCGTGGGCTAACCGCTACCCCAAGGTCGGCACTCGTTCCTTGCGTCAACCTCGTGAACACTACCGCCCGTCGCCCGCTGCCCACCCACCGTCACGCCCACCGTCCGTCACGCCACCGCCCTCCCCCTGTGTCACCGCTCGCCACCTGCGTTGCTGCCGCGTTACCGTTTTCCGCGTTGCGGGAAAAACATTTTGCGTAAGACTGCTCGCGATGAATCGCTTCAAACGTCTGTTCTCAAAGACTCTCACTGCCGCTAAAAATCGCGCACCGCGCCTCCATATTGCCCGCCGCGCTCTTGCTGCTGCGGCTTTCGCACTCGCCGCTTTCGCGCCCACCGCGCCGCAAGCCGAAGCCGCGACAATCTACGACACCGTGAGGTTGACGGTTTCCGTCGGCGGGCAAAACGCCACGGTGGACATTCGCCTCCTCCCAGCCGCCGCGCCGCTGACGGTTGAAAACTTCCTTCGCTACGTGAATGCCTCCGGCACTGGCACCACCCCCGGCGCCTCTGGCTACAGCCCCAATTACATCGGCTCGTTTCTCCATCGCAGTGTGCCGGGCTTCGTCGTGCAGGGCGGTGGCTACCGCTACGTCAGCAGCACGGGCGACTGGATAGACGTCGGCGACTACGGCACCGTCCTCAACGAATACGGCTTGCACAACATCCGCGGCACGCTCGCGATGGCAAAACTCGGCGGCGACCCCAACAGCGCGTCCAGTGAGTGGTTCGTCAACATCGGCGACAACCGCCCCAACCTCGACAGCCAGAACGGCGGCTTCACCGTCTTCGCGGATGTCGTCTCTGCCGACGGCCTCAGCCTCTTCGACGACATCAACTCCACGACCGAGTCGGACGACGTGCCCACCTACGCGACCACCGACGGCAACTACCTCTTCGTCATCACCGGCACCGAACTCATCGGGCGCGACCAGTCCGTCAACGACCGCGTCCACCAATGGACGAACGCCTCGTCCACCGGCATCTGGGACACCGTGTCCGACAACTGGCAAATCGTCGGCGGCAACGGCGTCACCCGCCCGTTCCCGCAACAAGTGGAGGCACTGTTTGCGCCGGTGGACGGCGCGACGCAGAACATCAGCGTTAGTGCCACGGCAAGCACACCCATCTTGGTAACCGACCTGCGCTTCGACGGCGCGGGCACAGCGGTCATCACCGGCGGCGCTATTACGGGGCGCAAATTAACCTACACCTATCGCGGCGAAACCTACGAAGAAGGGCGCGGCGCACTCGTCAAAAACGGCACGGGCACGCTGACGTTTAAGAGCACGCAGCTTGACTTCGAGGGCGGCATCGCGCTCGGCGCGGGTGTGCTCGAGATTGAGGGCAGCACGTTCACCGGCCCGGCGGCGGTCAACGCTGGCTCGCTCCGCCTCGATAACTCCACGCTCGTGGGCAGCGTCACAATCGCCAACGGCGCGGCACTCGCGCTGGCCAACAACGCGGTAATCAACGCTGGCTCTGGCACCGTGACAAACTCCGGCACCATCTCTGGCAACGGCGCAGTCAACGCCGACACCTTCACCAACGTCGGCACACTCTCGCCCGGCGCGGCGACGGGCGAAGCGGGGCGCATCAAGGTTGGCGGCGGCCTCGCCAACAACGGCACCGTGCGCCTCGAGCTTAACGCCGCCGGCATACGCGACGTCCTCGAAAACACTGGCACCGCAAACATCGCCGTCGGCGGCACCGTCGTTCTCGGCGTCGAGACCGCATGGTTCACCACCAACGGCCTCACCCTCGACCTCGGCGACTTCCTCGAAAACACCGGCTCCGGCAGCATCGCCTTCGACAACACCGCCATCTTCGACTCCTCCAACGCCCGATACGAAATTGACTCGGTTGACAAGACCAACTGGCAGGTCGTCTTCGCCCGCGTCGTCCCACCGCTCACTTGGGCGGCTGGCACCAGCGGCGACTGGGATACCAGCTCGAGCAATTGGCGCGCCGACGGCGAGACCGTCCCCAGCGTCTTCGAGGCGACTGCGAAGGTCACTTTCGACATCCCCGAAAACGGCAACTACTCCATCAACGTCCACACTGGGCTTCAGGTCTCCGCGTTGACTATCACGGGCGCGGGCAACATCGTCTTCCAGAGCGGCAGCGTCCTCGGCACACCGTCTCCCACGCTAAAAGGCGGCGCGGGGACGTTTGCCAAAAACGGCACGGGGACGGCTACCTTCAACGCCACGCAGCTTGACTTCACGGGCAACGTGTCAATCAACGTCGGCCAAGTCGTTCTCGACGGGGGTGCCAAGCTGGCGACCGCCGCCACCATCGAGGTGAAGCAGAGCGCGACACTTGCGTTGAGAACTGGCGCGGTGGTCGAGGCACCAAATCTCGTCAGCGAGGGCTACATCATCGGCTCCGGCACCATCCGCGTCGGCACGTTCACCAATCACATCGCCGGTATTTTCTCGCCCGGCGAGACACTCGGCACGGCAGGCGAAATCACAATCGAAGGCAACTTCATCAACAACGGCGCACTGCGGCTCGACTACGACGGCACCAACCGCGACAAGCTCATCAACGCAGGCGTCTCCGGCATCTCCATCGGCGGGCGCGTCGTCCTCAACGTCGCCCCCACTTGGCTCGAGGCAAACGGCCTCACCGTCAACCTCAACGACTTCCTCGAAAACACTGGCACTGGCTCCATCGCGTTTAGCGCCGCAGCCGAAAACATCATCTCCGATAACCCGCGCTACCCCGTTGACACCGCCAGAGTCAACATCGCCACCGGCGACGTTTATTTCAAACACGTCTCCCTCGACCTCACTTGGAAAGGCGACGCCAGCGGCAGCGGCGTCTGGGACTTGACGACCAAAAACTGGGGAGTGCGCGGGAACGAAACGCAGAACCTCCAATCCTTCGAGCAGGGCGATAAAGTGACGTTCACCGCCGAGACCGGCCAGACGCTCCAAGTCGCCGTCGGCGGCGATAGGGAAGTCGCCGACCTCGACATCAACGGCTTCGGCGAAGTGAATTTCTCCGGCGGCTCCGTCACGGGCAAAGTCACCGCAGACTCGCCGACCGGCTCCACGGGCACACTCACCAAAGACGGCGAAGGAAGTGCCAAGTTCACCGGCACCACGCTCGACTTCGAGGGCGGCGCGAACTTCAAGAAAGGCACGTTCGAGCTTGCGAACAGCACACTCACCACGGCGGGCAACGTCGCCGTCGCCGATGGCACGACGCTCACGCTGAGCAGCGGCGCGACGCTCACCACGGCGGGCACCGCCACCAACAGCGGCACCGTCAACTCCGTCGGCGCGATTACCGTCGGCGGCGGCGACTTCACCAACAGCGGCACCATCCTCTCCACGGGCAGCCTCACCGTCTCCAGCGGTAGCCTCGTCAACAACAACACCGTCTTCGCATCTGGCTCGATTAGCGTCGCCAGCGCGTTCACCAACAACGGCCTCTTCTCGCCCGGCGCAGCAGAGGGCGCAGTCGGGCGTCTCACCTTCAACGGCGCGTTCGCCAATAACGGCACACTGCGGCTCGACGTTGACGCCGTCGGCGCACGCGACGTGATAGTCAACGCAGGCGCGGCAAACATCACCATCGGCGGCAGGCTACTTCTCGCGCTCGACGCCGCATTCCTCAATGCGAACGCCACGCTCGACCTCGCCACTCTCCTCGAAAACACAGGCTCCGGCAGCATCACCTTCGCCGACTGGCTGCTCAACTACGACCCCGCGCTCGACACCGCCTCGCCCAAGCTCGTGGACATCCTCTCCGACGTGAACTACGTCGTCACAGACGTTTCCGGCGGCGTCGTCTCCTTTGAAAAAGCAAGACCCGACGCAGCTTCCTTGGGCGGCTTCGCGGGGCTGACCTCGCTGCAACTCGGCGTCTCCACCGAAGTCACCGCCAACGTCCGCTCGCGTCTCGCCTCGTGGCGTGACTTCCGCGCTGCCCAAAGACCCGATCCAGTGCGCATCGCCGAAGGGACAGCCGTCGCCGGCTCCTCCTACGAAAGCGGCGTCACGGTCGAGCTGCTCGACCCCGTGCCAAAGAACGGAACCGCCTACCTCACGGGCTTCGGAAACTTCATCCAAAACGGCAGCGGCTCAGACAGCCCCGCATTTGACACCAACTTCGGCGGCGCACTCGTGGGCGTAGATTTCCCGCTGGGCGACTCAATTCTCGCAGGCGTAGGCCTCGCCGCCGCCAACGGGCGCGCCTCCCTGCACGACCACCGCGGCAGTGTCCGCGTCTCCGATGTGCGCGTCGCAGCCTACGCGACTTGGGCACCGCTCGACTGGCTCTGGCTCGAAGGCTCTGTCCACGGCGGCGTTTCCAACCTCGAGAGCGCCCGCCGCGTCAACGAAGGCACAGGCTGGCGCACATTTAGCGGCGACACCGATGGCTTTGTCGCGGGTGCCGCCTTCTACGTGGGCGGGCGTTTTGAACCGCTGAAGGCTTTTGTCGTTTCGCCCTTTATCGGGCTTGAATACACCCATGCGGAGGCGCAGGGTTTCAGCGAAAAAATTGACAAGCGCGGCGAATCTCCCGCTCGTCTCCACGTGAATTGGATGGGCCAAGACTCGCTGCTCGGGCGTGTCGGCTCGAGTTTCGCGTGGCGCGCAAGTAACGACATTTCGCTCCGTCTCACCGCCGCTTATGTTCACGAGCTTTGCGACAGCGATGTCACCGCAGAGGTGCGTTTCATCGGCGCGGGCAAAACCACCACCGACCTGCGCTCGACCTTTGAGCGCCGCGTGGAAGTCGGCCCGTCAATAGACTACACGCTAAATTCGCAAATCTCGTTTGGCCTCGGCTACACCTTTGCGAGCGACCTCGAAGACCAGACCGCCCACCGCGTCCAAGCCTCCTTCATCCTGCGCTTCTAAGCGCAGGGCAGAAGGGGCGAAGGGCAGGGCAGGGCAAGCCTGCGAGTGAGCACCGGGCTGTTGCAAAGAACACCCTTGCTCGCGCCCCGCGACGGCGTAGAACCTCGCGGCATGTCCCACCTCACACGCCGCCACTTTATCTCCGCCGCCGCAACCGCGACCGCCGCCGCCGTGACCGCCGCCGCCGTCCCGCAAGACGCCCACGCCGCCGCCGCGAAAACCTCCAAACACCGCCGCTTCAAACTCGGCGTCGCCTCCTACTCTTACTGGCACTTCACCCCAAAAAAGTTTCCCCTCGAAGCCGTCATAGACAAGGCCGCCGCGCTCGGCGTCGAGGGCGTGGACATCCTCCACCGCCAAATGGAGAGCGAGGAGAACGACTACATCCAGCGCGTCAAACGCCACGCATTCCTCAACGGCGTGGACCTCATCTGCCTCTCGATGCACCAAAACTTCGTCTCCACCGACGCCGAGCAGCGCAAAAAACAAATCGCCCACACCCTCCACTGCATCGAAATCGCCGCGAAGTTTGGCATCCCCTCCATGCGCATCAACGCCGGACGCTGGGGGACTATTCGCAGCTTCGACGCGCTCATGACCGCTCGCGGCATTGAGCCGTTGCCGCCCGGAGTCACCGAGAACGACGGCTTCGCGCAGGCCATTGACGGCATACGCCAGTGCGTCTCCCGCGCCGCCGAGTGCGGGGTCATCCTCGCCCTCGAAAACCACTGGGGCCTCTCCGGCTCGCCCGAGGGGATGCTGCGCATTTTCCGCGAGGTCAACAGCCCGTGGCTGCAACTCCTGCCCGACACCGGCAACTTCCTCGAAGACCCCTACGACAAGCTGGCGAAGGTCTTCCCTCACGCTTGCTACGTGCAGGCAAAAACTTATTTCGGCGGCGGCGAGTGGTACACCCTCGACCTCGATTACAAGCGCATCTTCCGCCAACTCCGCGCCGCAAACTTTCGCGGCTACGTCGGCGTCGAGTTCGAGGGCAAAGCACCCGCCGACGAGGGCGTGCTAAAAAGCGTCGAGCTACTCCGCGCCGCAATGGGCTGAGGCGTTCGCCGCCCACCCGCCCGACAACGCGCCGCCCGCGCACATTTTTTTCCAACACCGCCAAACGCATCCGCCAAACGCACATCCCGCCATGCCAGAACCCACGCCAAAATCCGCACCCAAGGTGCTCGTCATTTTTGAAGACGGTTTCGAGGAAATCGAAGCCATCACGCCCGTTGACATCCTCCGCCGCGCTGGCGCGAAAGTCTTCCTCGCCGCCGCCAATTCCGGTGCCGGTGCCGTCGTCGTCGCTGGCATTGTCGTCGTCGGTGGCCGCAGCGACGTGGCGCTCCTGTGCGAGACCGACATCGGGAACATCCCACCCGTCGAGCAGTTTGCCGCGCTCGTGCTCCCGGGCGGCCCCGCCGTCGCGAAGCTCCGCGCCAACCCGCGCATCATCGCGCTCACCCAAAAGTTTGCCGATGCCGGAAAAATCGTGGGTGCCATTTGCGCCGCGCCCCTCGTGCTCAAAGACGCCGGCCTGCTCGAAGGCCGCCGTTACACCGTGTTTCCGGGCTGCGCAGAAGAGTTGCCCGATGCCCTCGTCGCCGAGCGCGTCGTGCGCGACGGCAACATCATCACCTCCCGCTCCGCTGGCACCGCGCTGGACTTCGCACTCGCCCTCGTCGCCGCGATATTCAGCGACGAAAAAGCAAACGAGATTGCCCGCGAAATCGTTATCTAAACCGCCGCCACTCCTCCGCAAAAAAATCGCAAACTCGCAGCATGGGAAACTCGTTCGGACAACTTTTTCGCGTGACCACTTTTGGCGAAAGTCACGGGGCGGGCGTCGGTGCTGTCATTGACGGCTGCCCGCCGGGCGTCCCGCTCGCTGCTGCCGACATCCAGCCTTGGCTCGACCGCCGTCGCCCGGGGCAAAGCGCCCTCGCCACGCCGCGCGACGAGGCGGACGCCGTGGAAATCCTCTCCGGCGTTTTCGACGGGCGCACCACGGGAACCCCCATCGCCCTGCTGGCGCGAAACAACAACGCACGCTCCGGCGACTACGACAACCTCCGCGACACCTATCGCCCGTCTCATGCCGACTTCACTTACGACGCGAAATACGGTTTCCGCGACTATCGCGGCGGCGGGCGCGCCTCTGCCCGCGAGACAATTGGGCGCGTCGCTGCGGGTGCTGTCGCCGCGAAGGTTTTGGCGGTGTTGCTCCCCGCGCTGGAAATCCGCGCCTACGTCGAGTCTGTGCAAGACATCGCCATGCCGCCGCACGACACCTTCCCGACGCTCGCCGAGGTTGACGCCAGCCCTGTCCGCTGTCCCGACCCTGCTGCTGCTGCGCTCATGGCTGCGCGAATTGCTGCCGCACGCGACGCTGGCGACTCGGTTGGCGGCGTGATACGCTGTCGTGTGCGTGGCGCACCGGCTGGGCTGGGCGAACCTGTTTTTGACCGCTTGGAGGCTGATTTGGCGAAGGCCATGCTTTCCATTCCTGCCTCGAAGGGCTTTGAGATTGGCAGTGGTTTTGCGGGCGTCTTGTTGGCGGGCAGTGCGCACAACGATGCTTTTGTTGTCCACGACGGAAAAGTGTGTGCCGAGACGAATCGTTCTGGCGGTGTTCAGGGGGGCATTTCCAACGGCGCGGAGGTTTTTTTCCGCACTGCCTTCAAACCTGTGGCGACAATTTCTCTTCCGCAGCGCACTGTGGACAAATCTGGCGCGGAAGTCCTTCTTGCTGCTCGCGGGCGTCACGACCCCTGTGTTTTGCCTCGTGCCGTCCCCATCATTGAAGCAATGACTGCCCTCGTCTTCCTCGACCACTTCCTCCGCGACCACGCCCAAAACCACTCCACCTCATCCGCACTATTTTCTGCAACCTAAACGGTCTTTAGCCTAAAAACCCTCTTTCCCCCCACCTTCCTCGCCTACCCCTCCCTCGCCACACACACCCTCCGTCTCCCTCCCGCCGCCCTGTCCGTGTTCGTCCGTGAAAGTCCGTGAAAGTCCGTGTTTGTCCGTGTTCGTCCGTGTTCGTCCGTGTCTGTCCGTGTCCGCGAGCATTTGCCGCTCCTCCCATTGCACTGGCTAAAAAATCCGCCCCAGCTTCCAGCTGCCGTTTTAGGTTAAATGCTTGCGTCCCTGCGCGGAGGCCGTATGAGGCAACCTTTTAGCACTTCTCAACACCCGCAAAAGACAACCGCTTTTCCCCGCTATGCTCAACGCTCTCGCCAATGTCACCGCCGCCTCGGCGGACGCCGTAGCGCCTCTCGCGCCGACGCTTGTTGACTGGTCGCGCGCACAGTTCGCGCTGACCGCTATGTTCCACTGGTGCTTCGTGCCGCTCACGCTCGGCCTCGGAGTCATCATGGCCGTTATGGAGACGCTCTACGTCAAAACGGGCGACCCCAAATGGCGACGCACAACGCGCTTCTGGCAAAAAATCTTCGGCATCAACTTCGCAATCGGCGTCGCTACTGGCATCATTTTGGAGTTCGAGTTTGGCACGAATTGGTCGAACTACAGCTGGCTCGTCGGCGACATCTTTGGAGCACCGCTTGCCATCGAGGGCATACTCGCGTTCTTCATGGAGGCGACGTTCATCTCCATCATGTTTTTCGGATGGGACAAAGTTGGAAAAAAAGCGCACCTCGCTTCGACTTGGCTCACCACCGCCGGCGCGACCTTCTCCGCTCTGTGGATTCTCGTGGCAAACGCTTGGATGCAAAACCCCGTCGGCTGGCGTTTCAACCCCGATACGATGCGCACCGAGATGACAGACTTCTGGGCAGTCGCGCTCTCGCCCTTCGCTATCAACAAATTTCTGCACACCGTCACGTCCTCGTGGATGCTCGGTGCCGCCGTCGTCGTCGGCATCGCCTCGTGGTATCTGCTCAAAAACCGTGAAAAAGTTTTCGCGCTCGACAGTGTGCGCGTCGCTGCCGCTGTCGGCTTCGCGGGGTTGCTGCTCACGCTCTACACGGGAGACAAATCCGCCTACCAAGTCGCCGGTGCGCAACCGATGAAGTTTGCAGCAATGGAGGGTCTCTACGACGGCGGCACCGGCGTCGAAATCACCGCAGTCGGCATCCTCAACGCCGAAAAAAAATACGACGACACGCAGAAGCCTATGCTCTGGGATGTCGCTCTGCCCAAGGTTCTCTCGCTGCTCGCCACGCATTCGCTCGACGGCCATGTGCCGGGCGTTAGCGACATCGTGCGCGGCGGCTACAAAGACAAAGACGGCGTGACGACGCTTTCCGTGAGCGAAAAAATGGCACTTGGCAAAGCGGTCCGCCGTGCGCTCGGCGAATACACCGCCACGAGCAAGGCTCTGCGCGAGGCGCAAAAACGCGGCGACACTGCCGCCGTCGCGACCGCTACTGCGCACTTGGAGGCGCAGAGAAAAACGCTGGACGCGCACTTCAAATACTTCGGTTACGGTTTCTTCGACTCGCCCGCCGACGCCATCCCGCACGTGCCGCTCACCTTCTACTCGTTTCGCGTCATGGTGATTATCGGCGTGTATTACTTCGCCCTCTTCCCCCTGCTTTGCTGGCTCGTCAAGACGGGGCGCTTCGCAAAAATGCGCGGCCTCCAGCGTCTCTGCGTCTGCTCGGTGCCGCTCGCTTACATCTGCTCGCAGGCCGGCTGGATCGTCGCCGAGGTCGGGCGTCAGCCGTGGGCGATACAAGACATTTTGCCCCTCGGCGCGGCGGTCTCCAACCTCGACCCCACCAACGTCAAGGTCACCTTTTTCATTTTCCTCGCCCTCTTCAGTGTCCTCTTGGCGGCGGAGCTACGCATCTTGTCGAAGCAAATACAAGCTGGCCCAGAGCCGCTTTCTGGCGGGCTTGACCCCTGCGACGCGGGCCTCGGCGGGCATTGATGTCGCGCCGCCGCTCGAACCTTCCTCCCCTTCAACTCTCAACCAAAAAACAACCATGCCACTTGGAACACTCGACCTCGCTTTTTACCAAAACTACTGGTGGTGCATCGTCTCGCTGCTGGGCGCACTGCTTGTCTTCATGCTCTTCGTGCAGGGCGGGCAATCTCTGCTCTACTCGCTCGGCAAGACCGACGCCCAGCTCGCGGCGTTGCTGCGTTCGCTTGGCAAAAAATGGGAGCTTACGTTCACCACGCTCGTCACCTTCGGCGGCGCGTTTTTTGCCTCCTTCCCGCTTTTTTACTCCACGAGTTTCGGCGGTGCCTACTGGGTCTGGATGCTCATTTTGCTGAGCTTCGTCGTCCAAGCCGTCTCCTACGAATACATCTCGCGCAAACACAATCTGCTCGGTCGCTCTGCCTATCGCGGCTTCCTTTTTGCCAACGGCCTGCTCGCGCCCGTGCTGCTGGGCGCGGCGGTCTCGACGCTCTTCCACGGCGCGGAGTTCACCGTCGGGCGCGGCAATCTCGCGGGTCTCATGCCCGTCGTCTCCGTGTGGCAAAACTCGTGGCACGGCTTGGAGGCGGTCGCCAATCTCTGGAACGTCGCCCTCGGCCTCGCCGTCTTCTTCCTCTCTCGCTGCCTCGCCTGCCTCCATTTTATCAACAACATCGGCGACACGGAAATCCGCCGCAAATCGCGAAATCACCTGCTCTATAATACCGTCGGTTTCCTGCTCTGCTTCCTGCCGTGGCTGGTTTGCCTGCTGCTCAAAACAGGGCTGACCGCCGACGCAGACGGCGTCCTCGCCGAAGAGTCTTTCAAATACTTCCACAACTTCCTCGCCGCGCCCGCTGCCGCCGCGTTCCTGCTGCTGGGCGTCGTGCTCGTGCTGGCGGGCATTTTGACAACGCTTTTCCGGCCAGCGTTTCGGCGCGGCATCTGGCCTGCGGGCGTGGGGACGGTGCTCGTCGTGCTCGCGCTGCTGCTCGTCGCAGGGCTAAACGAAACCGCCTTTTACCCCTCGCTCTCCGACGCCCAAAGCTCGCTCACCATCCGCAACAGTAGCTCGAGCGAAGTCACGTTGAAGGCGATGTCCGTGGTGTCGCTTTTCATCCCGTTTGTGCTCGCCTACATTTGCTGGGCGTGGCGTGCGCTCGGCAAAGAAGACGCCGCACCGGAAAAGTCGAAGTAGCCGCCAACGCCGCCAACGCCGTCGCCGCCGCCGCCGCCGTCGCCAACGCCAGCGTTTCCCGCCGGAACCCCTGCCACGCCGCGCTGTCGTCCCCATGCGCGTCACGCGCACCGCGCCGCCGCGCTCCGCGTGTTTTTCTCACACCGCAAACGCGACGCAAACACTCACCTAAACACCAACTCACACCTTCCCTCACCATGTTTCAAAAACTCGGCGCACTGCTTGCGCTTTTGTGCTCTACCGGAGCCGCGCTTGCCGCCTCCTCTATCACCGTCGAAAAACTCCGTTGCGAATACCTTGACACGCCCCTCGGCGTTGATGTGCCCGCGCCGCGCCTAAGCTGGATTCTTACCTCGCCCGACAACGGAAAAAAGCAGACCGCCTACCAACTCAAGGTTTGGGAAGGCACCAAAGAAATCTGGGACTCCGGCAAGGTCGCTTCCGACGCCACCAACCAAATCGCCTACGCCGGCCCCGCCCTCAAAGCGCACAGCACGTATTTCTGGCGCGTCATCTCTTGGGACGAGAGCAGCCAGCCCTCCGCGTGGTCGCCCGCCGCAAAGTTCGTCACCGGCCCGCTCGCCGACGGCGATTGGCAGGCCGCTTGGATTGGCGAGCCAGAAGTGCGCAAGTGGGGACGCCTCAGCGGCTACTTCGGCGCCATCCCGCCCTCACCTCTTTTGCGCAAAGAAATCGCTCTCCCCGCTGGCAAAAAAATCGCCTCCGCCTACCTCAACGCCACCGCGCTGGGCATCTACGAGATTTACATCAACGGCAAAAAGGTCGGCAAAAACGTTTTCGCCCCAGAATACACGCGCTACGACAAACACCTCCAATTCCAAACCTACGACGTCACCGCCCTCCTCGCCACCGGCACCAACGCCCTCGGCGCAATGCTCGGCGACGGCTGGTTCTCCGGCGGACGTTGGCAAAACGGGCGTCGCGGCGGCTACGGCCCCAAGAGCGAACACCGCAAACTCCTCGCCCAGCTGCGCGTCAACTACACCGACGGCACCGCCGACACCTTCGGCACCGACGGCTCGTGGAAGTTCATCCAAGACGGCCCCGTGACGAGTGCCGCCTTTTTCAGCGGCGAAGTTTTCGACGCCAACAAAGACCCCAAGGGTTGGGACAAACCCGGCTTCGACGACTCCAAATGGGAGCCTGCACCCGTTTTCAAAAAACTCCAAACCGACATGGCCGACTTCAAGCTCGCCGCCCAACTCAACGAGCCAATCGCCGTCATCCAAGAGCTTGCCCCCGCCTCATTCCGCCGCACCGGCCCCAACAAATACATCTTCGACATGGGGCAAAACATCGCCGGACGCTGCCTCCTCCGGCTCCCCTACAATCCGGGAAAAGGCAAAAAAATCGTCCTCCGCCACGCCGAGTGGGTTGACGGCAATAAACTCTACGAAGACAACCTGCGCGGCGCTCGCGGCGTTGACGAATACATCGCCGGCGACGAAACAGAAATCTCCTACGAGCCACGTTTCACCTACCACGGTTTCCGCTACGTCGAGGTCTCCGGCCTCACCCAACCGCCCGACAAAAAGACCCTCGCCGCCCGCGTCGTCGCCTCCTCTTCGCCCGAGACAGGCACCTTCGCCACCTCCCACAAAGACGTCAACCAGCTCTGGAAAAACATCCTCTGGACTCAATGGGGAAACCTCATCTCCATCCCCACCGATTGCCCCCAACGCGACGAACGCGAGGGCTATCTCGCCGACGCCCAAATCTTCGCACAGACCGCAAGCTACAATCTCGACATGGCAGCGTTCTACACCAAGTGGACACGCGACATCCGCGATAGCCAAAAAGAAAACGGACCGTTCCCCGACTTCGCACCCCACGACGGACGCAGCCGCCTCAAGTTCTACGGCGCACCGGGCTGGACGGACGGCGGTGTCATCATCCCGTGGCGCGTCTATGAAAACTACGGCGACAAGCGCATCCTCGCCGCCAACTACGCCGCTATGAAAAAATACGTGGACTGGGTCGCACGTGGGAACCAAAACTTCCTCTGGTTAAAATATCGCAACAACGACTTCAGCGACTGGCTCAGCTTCGGGCGTATCGCAAAGGAAATTTTCGCAACCGGCTATTTCTACTACTCCGCAAACACCCTCGCCAAAACCGCCGCCGTGCTCGGCAAAACCGACGACGCCGCAAAATACGCCAAACTCGCCGCCAACATCCAAGACGCCTACAACAAGGCATGGGCGCGCCCCGACGGCTCAATCAGCGGCGACTCGCAGGCCACCTACGCACAAGCACTCTGGATGGGCATCGCGCCCGAAAAAACAAGGCCGCTCGTCGCCGCCAAACTCGCCGCCATCACACGCGGGCGGATGGGGACGGGTATTCACAGCACCGGTTGGCTCATGGAAAGCCTCGCCGACATCGGCAAAGAAAAACTCGCCTACGACCTGCTCTTCGCCCGACACCTGCCCTCGTGGTTCTACTCGCTCGACCAAGGCGCGACGACCATCTGGGAACGTTGGGACGGCTATGTGCGCGGGCGCGGTTTCCAGACCCCCTCTATGAACTCGCTCAACCACGTCGCGTTCGGCGTCGTCGGCGAATGGATGTATCGCCACATCGCGGGCATTCAGCTTGACCCCGCCAATCCGGGCTTCCGCCACTTCTTTGTGAAACCCCTGCCCGATAGTCGCCTCTCATGGGCAAAGGCCACCTACGACTCCATCAACGGAAAAATCGAAGTCTCGTGGAAACGCGACGACACCGCCAAGGAGTTTGTCTTAGAAGTGAAAGTCCCCGTGAACACCACCGCGACCGTCACCATCCCCTACGAAAACAAGACCCACACCGTCGGCTCCGGCTCGCACAAATGGGTCGCAAAATTTTAAGCAACCAAAACACAAATCCACGCACTCATACACGCACACGCACGCGCACACATGACACACCGCCGTTTCCTCACCGCACTTCTCGCCGCGCTCCTCGCGCCGGCGTTCACGCCCGCCGCCAACGCCGCCACGGCTGCCGCTCCTGCCAACGCCGCCGCTCCTGCCGCCAAGCAACAGGCGGCACCTGCGACTCCGCTCGCTCTCAAGCTCGTCACCTTCAACCTCCGTTTTCGCGGCCCTGGCGACACGCGCAACGGCAACGGTTGGGACGACACGCGCCGCCCTGCTGTCGCGGCGGTTCTGCGCCGTCTCGACGCCGACATTTTTGGCACACAGGAGGGGCTTGCTGTCCAACTCCACCACATCGCCAGCGACTTACCTGCCTACGCATGGGCGGGTGTCGGGCGCGATGACGGCAGAAAGCGCGGCGAGTTTTCGGCGATTTTTTACAAGAAGGAGCGTTTCGACCTGCTTGAGACCCAGCATTTCTGGCTCTCGGAAACGCCGACGAAGCCCGGGTCGCGCTCGTGGAACAGTGCCTGTGCGCGCATGGTTACTGCTGTGCGTTTGTGCGAAAAAACCACAGGGCGGCAGCTTTGGTTTTTGAATTCGCACTTCGACCACGTCTCGGAGCTTGCCCGTCAAAAGTCTGCCGAGCTTATTCTTGAGCGCATCAAAAAGTTTGACCCTGCGATTCCGGTTTTTCTCACTGCCGACTTCAATGCTGCTGCCGTCCGTTCCGAGACTTACAAGGCTTTGACTGCCTCTGGTGCATTTCTCGACACATGGGTGCTTGCTGCCAGGCGTCTCAACTCTGATTACAACACTTACCAAGGTTTCAACCGAAATCCCAAGCGCAACAAAGCAGGCGGAAGCCGCATTGACTGGATTTTGGTGCGTCCTGCTGCTGGCTCTTTACCTCCCAGGGTTTCTCGATCTGAAATCGTCATTGACCGTCGTCCCGACGGCGGTTTCCCCAGCGATCACTTCCCCGTCACCGCCATCCTCACCCTCCGGTAAGAAAACAATTGGACGATTCAACCTAAAAACGGCAGTTGGAGGGGAAGTATTGCGAGAAGATGTTGTGTCAGCTGCGCTTGGTGGATTTGTGAAGGCGCACCCGTGAAATTTTTAGACAGTCTAATTTTTTACTTGCACTCCTTGACACCATTCAGTTTTCCAACTCGCAGGATACTTCCCCCTCATTTGTTTTTTACTAACCAAACCCATCCTGACTCGATACTCAGATACTCGCATAAAATTTTTAGACAGTCTAATTTTTTACTTGCACTCCTTGATGCCATTCAGTTTTCCAACTCGCAGGATACTTTCCCCCTCCCACACGCACACTCTCTCATAACCATTGCGTC
>JAITPT010000058.1 GCA_031289285.1 Puniceicoccales bacterium | reverse complement strand
GCCACCTCTCACACAACGCCCTGCAAGGGCGAGATTATCGGATGTCCCGACGACCCAATGGCAAAATCTTTAGTCTGGTTAATTATTCGGAAAGAGGAAGGGGTAGGGGGAGGCGGGGGAAGGGGAGAAGTAAGTATCCGCCTCTTAACTACGCTATAAATCATGCACTTACAACACGGGCAACATTTTGCCCATTTATTGTTTGCGAATTTAAAGGCAGCCATTTTATTACTTGACTTCGCTGCGGTTCGGGTTCGTGCAACTTTCCCTTGCAGTGCCCATCACGTGCCCTCCACAAAATTGCAACGGAATACACACCACCAGCATCTGGTAATTCGATAATCCTAAGAATGGCAGTTCAGCGGAAAGCGCAAGCCGCAGACGGCCAAAAAAATGCGCAAAACCGCCCGCATTAACTGCCGTTTTTAGGATTATCTCGCCCCATGCGGGGCTGCCTGCGTCCGAGCTTCCACTCAAAGTAGCGAGGAACCAAAATCTTTGTCCCCCCCGTGCCTAAAAGTCGTTCCACTGCGAACCCCGCTTTTCATGTCTGCGCTGTTGGTGCGAGGGACGCATTTGGCGCACGAGATTCAGCCTGCCTTGTAGGTCCCGCCATTCTCCTGCGACGACCAAGGCGCGTCATCCATGTCTTTTGAGAAAAAAAGTGATGACCAACATGCCAATTCGCACGACGGCGAACCCCCAAAAATACGATTTTCATACGGCCAAAATTTCACTTTTATTGACTGAACGGTTGGACAGTTTTTATGTAAGATTTTCTTGTCCGACCCTGTTTTGAAATTTCTTTTTTTGTTAAGATTTTTTACTGGCGGCGGGGCGAAAGCACGAGTGATTTCGCCCCGCCATGCCTTGAACGTTCTATTTTTTTAGATTGAACGTTCATACAACATTTGCCCCTACGCCGCTTGAGCGACCGGCGTGGCGATCGGGCTGACGCCTGCTGGCACGGCGACGGGCACCGGGCTTGCTTGCGCGGCCTCGGGGCCTCGCAGACTCATCCACTTCGCGACCACGTCGGGGAGACAGTAGCCTTGGCAGTGGGGGCGTCTGTGTTTTTCGAGTTCCTCCTCGAGCAGGCGCAGACGCCGCTCTATCTGGGCTTCGGAGATGGATGCGGGCGCGTCCATCTTCCCGCGCAGCTCCGCTTCGACGAGGAGTTCCTTCCCCGATAGCGGGAGGTGCAGGAGTATTTTGAGTGCGGCGGAAACGACGGACGAGAGGGAGACCTTTTTGTTCTCGGTCCACTCCGCTGCCATTCCGCGCAGGGTCGGTGTCATCGCTATCGAGACCGCGCTCTTGAGTTCTTTTGAAGTTGATTTCTTATTCATACGAAAAAAAAGAAGGTTAAACATGGATTTGCGGGAAACAAGATGAAAATCCGCCTCAGTTGTTCCATTTGAGAGGGTATTTTTAATTTTATACGTAATTGTGTTTTTGCATATTACATAAGATTTTCTCTCGAAAAATGTGCATTGTGGTTGTTTTCTGTGGCGTATTTTTTGAGAAATGCCTATCTTTTGTTGAAAATAAATGCAAGAAGTGATTTTGAACATGGGCACATGAAACGCTACGTAATTAGAAAAGGCAAACGCGACCTGAAACGGACGACACGGCAGAAGCTGAATCTTTGCATGGCACCGGACTCTGTCCGCGCCTTCAACAAAGCCGCGTGGGACGCGGACATGTCGGTCAGCAAGTGGCTTGAAAATGTCGCGCTGCGCTACCTTGAAGAGCGTGCTCCGCACGACGCGCCTGCGGCAAGCGCGAATGCAAGCGCGAATGCGAGCGCAAGCGCGAATGCAAGCGCGAATGCGAACGATGTCTCGGCTCCGGTGCTTGTGCCTGTCTGCACTGAGGCGGTCAGCGAGTCTGCGCTCGACGCCAGCAACGCCGACGTCGCCAGCAACGCCGACGTCGCAGTCGGCGCGAAGGACGGTGTTTCGGTGGGCGACGCGTCTTCTCCTGCGTGAAGGTCGCGATTGGCGACAGGCGGAGACGACGTGCGTGCGGTTCGCGGCGAGTTGTTGGGTCGAGGCGTCAGGTGTTCGAGCGGCGAATGCTCGGTAACCATTTCTCTTCGGTCTGCTTTGGCTGAGCACTCGGTCTGTGTCGCGTTACGCGATTTCTTCGGGGACGTCTTGTATCGCGGCGATGCGCTCCATGATGCGTCGCGAGGCTTCTGCGAAACGTTCGGGGTGACCAGCGCCCGGGTCAAACTCGGCGGGCTGCATCGGCGGCGCGAACACGACGGTGAGGCGTGCATTGGGGCGCAGCCACCAGCTTCCCCTCGGCAAAATGTCTCGTGTCCCGAAGACACGTGCGGGCACCACTGGCACACGAGTTTTGCAAGCGATGAGACCGATGCCTGCCTGCGCCTCTTGCAGCTGCCCGTCTTTGCTGCGCGTCCCCTCGGGAAACATCAGGAGGCTTTGCCCATTTTTGAGGAGAGAGAAGACGCGCTTGAACGCCGCCACGTCGGAGCCGCCGTCGCGGTCAACGGGGATGGAGTTGCAGGTGCGCAGGATGAATCCAAGGAGTGGGTTTTTGAAAAGGGACTTCCGTGCGAAGAAAAAACTTTCGCTTTTGAGCGAACAACCAACGAGGGGCGGGTCGAGGAAACTTTGGTGGTTGCAGGCGAGCAGACAGGCACCGGTGGGCATGTAGTCCACGCCGCTGATGTCCCAACGCCCAAAGAGCGAGGCGACGCCCCGCGCGAAATTATAGACGATGGTGTAGATGGGATTGTCGGTGGTGAGCGCCATACGAAAAAGTGCGCGGGCATCAAAGGCGCAAAATCCGTTTTGGAAAAGCGCGAATTGGGAATGTGCGAACGCAGGCGGCGAGTGGCAGAGGGAAGGGTGGCGGGTGGAGCCGAGGGAACGAACAATTTCGGCTGGTAGCGGTTCTAACCACCTTCCTTCAACCAACCAGCCAACTGACCAGCTAACCAAGCATTCATCCAACCAACTATGCAAAGACGCAACTTCCTCAAACACGGCGCACTGCTCGCGGGCTTCCCGCTCTTGGGCACCACCGCCGCTTCCGCCGCCGCCGCTGCTGCTTCCACTGCCGCCGTGCCGTCGCCCGCAAAAATCATTGGGCACACGCCGCTCGATGCCTTCCGGCTCGGCGTCGCGGGCTACACGTTTCACAAGTTCAAACTCGACAAAACACTCGAAATGCTGCGCAGCGTGGACGTCCATTTTTTGTGCATCAAAGACTTCCATTTGCCGCTGAAAAGTTCGCCTGAGCAAATCGCGGCGTTTCACAAAAAATGCGCCACCTTCGGAGTCACTGGCTACGGCGTCGGCCCGATTTACGTGGGCAGCGAAAAAGCGCTCCGCGAGTCGTTTGACTACGCCAAGCGCGTGGGCGTCAAAACCCTTGTCGGTGTGCCGTGGAAACCAGCGGGCAAGAAGCGGGCGGCGTCGCCGGAGCTGCTCAAAATCGCCAACGAACTCGTTCAGGAATACGACATCAAATACGCTATTCACAACCACGGCCCCGATATGCCGGAGTTGTTTCCCAATGCCCAGAGCGGCATCGAACTCATCGCCAATATGGACAAGCGCGTCGGCCTTTGTCTCGACATCGGACACGAATTGCGCGACGGCAAAGACCCCGTAAAAGCCCTGCTCGACTACGGCGACCGCATCCACGACATCCACATCAAAAACGTCACCGCCGCTACGAAAGCCGGCAAGGGCATCGAATTGCCGCGCGGCCTGATAGACTTCCCCGCACTCGTGCGCACCCTGCGCAAAATCGGCTACACCGGCGTCTGCTCCCTCGAATACGAAAAAGACATGGGCAACCCTCTCTTGGGCATAGCCGAAAGCATCGGCTATTTTCGCGGCATCGCCGACGCCACAAGGTAGCGGCGCAGCGCGGCATGGCGCGGCACCTTGACGGTTTGCCGAGAAACTGGCACAAGGCCGCCGCCATGACACCCGCTCTCACCCGCCGCCAATGGTTTGCCACCGCCGCCCTCGGCGCGTTTGCCGTCACGCCCCTCGCCGCCGCAGCCGCCGCGACCACCGCCGTTCCCGCCACACCCGCGCCCGTCGGCCCCGCTGGCCTCACTTACGACACCGACATCCTCGTCTGTGGCGGCGGTCCGGCGGGCGTCGCTGCCGCGCTCAATGCGGCACGGCTCGGCTGCAAGACGCTGCTCATTGAACGCTACGGGCGGCTCGGCGGCATGGGCGTCCACGCCCGCGTGTGGCCGCTGATGGGCAGGGTGGCGCGCAACCGACTCGTGCGCGAGATACAGCGCAAGGTCGGCAACTTCGACCCCGAACTCGCCGACCTCCATTACGCCGATTTGTTGGAACAAGCCGGTGTCAAACTGCTGCTCCACACTTGGGCGACCGGCCCGCTTCTGCGCGGCAATCGCATCACCGGCGTCCGCGCTTTTTCCAAACAAGGCACCATCACCCTCAACGCCAAGCTCGTCATTGATGCCACGGGCGACGCCGACATCGCCGCCGCTGCGGGCGTTCCCTGCGACATCGGGCGCGAAGGCGACGGCCTTGTGCAACCTATGACCATCCAGTTTTGCGTCGAAGGTGTGGCCGACGGTGCTCGCCACTGCGGCGGCGAAGAGGCCGCTCGCGGCGCGAAACTTGCTGGCGGCGAAACATGGGAAAGCGTCACCACCCGCGCCCAAAAGAGCGGCGAACTCCCGCCCACCGTCGGCGTCGTTCGCACCTACAAAATGGGGCGTCGCGGCAAAGCCTGCGTCAACGCCACGCAGGTCAACGGCCTCTTCGGCACGAACGTGGAAGACCTCACCCGCGCCGAACTCGATGGACGCCGCCAAGCTGTCCGCGTGGTCGCGTTTATGCGCAAACATCTGCCCGGTTATGAGCATTGCTACATCTCCCACATGCCGGCGGTGATTGGTGTGCGCGAGACCCGCCGCATCCGTGGCTTGGCGCAGCTGACACGCGCCGATTTGGTGGCGGGACGCACTTGGCCAGACGCCATCGTGCGCGGCGCGACATTTGGGATAGACATCCACAATCCCGCCGGCAGCGGACAAGCCGAGAACCGCCGCGACAAATCCGTCCAAGGCAGCGCAGCCCGCGTCAAACCCTACGACATTCCCGCCCGCTGCGTCATCCCGCAGAACGTGGATGGCCTACTCGTCGCTGGGCGTTGCATCAGCGGCACCCACGAAGCCCACGCCAGTTACCGCGTCCAAAATATCAGCATGGCCATAGGCGCAGGCGTCGGCGCATTGGCCGCAACCGCCCTAACCGACAACACCCCGCCCGCTTCCACCGACATCGCCAAAGTGCAAAAAATCCTCTTCACGGATGCGTGAAACAAGGTTCCTCGCTACTTTGAGTGGAAGCTCGGACGCATCCAGCCCCGCATTAACTGCCGTTTTTAGGTTGAAGGGAAGGGAGAAAAAAAGGGGGGGGGCGAGACGCCTGTGCTTAGCGCGTCATGTATTTTTTGCGTTGTGTTTCCGTGAAATGTTCGAGGGCGTAGCGCAGTGCTGTTCGTGGCATGGCGCGGCAATGTTTTGCCAGAAATGCCTCCAAAACCGTGCGGTCGCGTTTGCCGACTTCCCGTAACATCCAGCCCGTCGCTTTGTGCATCAAATCGTGTTTGTGCGCGAGCAGGCGCTCCGCCAGTGCCAGCGTGTCGCCGAATTGATCGCGCCGGATGAACGCCCAAGTCGAGACAATTGCGATGCGCTGTTCCCAGAGATTTTCGCTTTCTGCCAGACGCCCAAGCACACTCCTGTCGGCCTCGCCGAGGAGATGTTCGCCGACAACTCCGCCGCAGGAGACGTCCACCAAGTCCCAATTGTTGATGCGGCTCGTGTGCGCGAGATAGAAATCGAAGACCTCTTTGCGTGTCGCCGTGTCGCCCGTTTTTGCCGCCGCCGCATAGCGTTTGCAGAGAAAAAGCAGTGCGCACATCCGCGCTTCGTGGCGCGGGTCGGCAAGCAGTCTTTCGAGTTCTGCCAAAATCGGCGCGGCTGTGTCGCGCACCAATTTGCGCAGCACGGGCATCCGCACCCCCATGAAGACATCGCCCTCCCCGTATTGCCCAGGTCCCGTCTTGAAGAAGCATTGCGCTGTCGCGGCGTCGCTGGGCTTCGCGAGCTTTTCCAACGCACCGAGTATCTGCGCGGCACTCGGCGCACTCGGTAGCGTGGACGACGACAGTTGTTGCGCGGGCGTCTCGGGTGTTTTCTTTTGCCTCATCTTGCTGCCAAGCAAGCCGCATGTCCCTGCCGCGACAACTGCAAACACACCGCCGCGCCTTCGCACCCCGCATCTTCGCGTCTTCGCGTGCGCATTTTGCCCTTTTCCATTCGTGCCCATTCGTGTTCATCCGTGGTTTCAAAACTTTCCAACTTTCCCGCCCTCAACGCACATGTCTCCCGCTGCTTCCTCGGCTCCTGCGCCGCC
Source organism: Puniceicoccales bacterium (assembly GCA_031289285.1). Lineage (GTDB taxonomy): Bacteria > Verrucomicrobiota > Verrucomicrobiia > Opitutales > UBA953 > CALNBE01. The sequence continues at coordinate 1,409 of JAITPT010000058.1, read as the reverse complement.
CGCCTCCCCTGCGCCGTCCTCCCGCCGCCGCCGCAAACGCCCGCTCGGGGCGCGTCTTGCGCCCTACGACGATTTGCGCTCGATCGCCGATTTGTGCGACCGATTTCCGAATGTGGCACTGCCCCACGACGCGCTTTTCAAAGCATTCTTTGGCAACCCCGCCGAGTCCGCCGCCATCGCCGCAAAAATATTTCCCCAAGAGGCCTCGCTTTTCGATTGGGAACGCATGGAGCGCTGCCCCAGCGAACTCGTCGGCGGAAATCTCAAAGCACTTCGCGCCGACCTCATTTTCAGTGTCCCGCTCAAAGATGGTTTGCGGGTTCAAGACGGCGGCGCAGAGGTGATGTTCTTTTTTCACTTCGAGGCGCAGAGCCGCTATGCCCGCAATATGCCCCTGCGCCTTGCAGGCTACAAAGTCGGCATCCTTGAAAATTGGATGGATATGCACCCGCCGAACACGCCGCTGCCCCACATCATTTCCATCGTGATTTACAACGGCACCGCCACTTGGCCCGACCCAGCAAACATCCAACACATGTATTCGCCTCTGCCCGATGCCCTGAAAAAACTGAGCCGCTTCGACATGCGCTTCGACTACGTTTTGCTCGACCTGTGCCAGATGAATCCCGCCGAATTAGTCGGCACCGCAAAGGGGAAAATGTTTCTCGACTTGATGGCGACCATCGGCGGCAACAGCAAACGCGCCAACGTAACTATCGAAACCGCAATTGAGGCGTTCTTCGTGCGACACCGCGATTTGCTCGAAGCGTGTCGCACCGAAACCGACGAACGGATCAGTGAGATTTTGATGATATACTTGACTTCGACGCGGAGCGAAATAGAACCCCAAACCCTTGAAAAAATAATCACTCGCACGTTAACACCAGAAACAACGGACAAACTCATGACTACTTACCAACGCTGGATGCACAATGTCCGCACCGAGGGCATAGGCATTGGTCGCGCCGAGGGCATAGGCATCGGTCGCACCGAGGGCATAGACATTGGAACCACGCGCGGGCTGCTCGTGGGGACGATTTCCACACTCCAATCGCTGTTCGGTCTTCCCGTCACGCCAAGGGACGAGTTGCTCTCCAAACCCCGTGAGGAGCTTGAGACAATGCGCGACCAACTTGAGCACCAACGCCGCCAACTTGCCCACGCCTGAGAGTGCTCTTGCAGACATGCACCCACACTCCGCGACACCCAGAAACAACGGACAAACTCATGACTACTTACCAACGCTGGATGCACAACGCCCGCACCGAGGGCATAGACATAGGTCGCGCCGAGGGCATAGACATAGGAACCACGCGCGGGCTGCTCGTGGGGACGATTTCCACACTCCAATCGCTGTTCGGTCTTCCCGTCACGCCAAGGGACGAGTTGCTCTCCAAACCCCGTGAGGA
>JAITPT010000047.1 GCA_031289285.1 Puniceicoccales bacterium | reverse complement strand
AGCTACAAAAGAATTCATGAGAGGCTCCACCACTCTGGCGTAAAACTCGGGCTGTCTATTGGCGTTCGATTTTAGGTTCAACGAGTCTATCGGTAGTCCGTCATATACAGTTCGTCATCGTTCGTTACTTCTTCACTACGAGAAATGTCCGTGGCGGCGAGTGACGGCGAGTGGTGATATGGCGAGTGACGGTGGCGAAGCCGAGGCGAGGAGGGAACCATTTTTCGCTTGTGGCGCGGGGCGGAGGGGGGCATAACTTTGGTTATGCGTGGTATCAGAAATGCTTTTTTTGCGGGGCTGCTTTTTTGCGTGCCGGTGAGCGTCACTATTTTTGTGGTTCAATTTCTTGTGGATTTTGCGGGCAAACCCGTGCGCCAACATGTCACAGTCGGCACCTCAGAGCTTGCACAGGAATGGGGTCGTCCCGAAATTATTGAGACCTTCTGGGTCAAACAAGGCATCCCCATTCTTTCCGCAATTCTTGTGCTGGTGGCTATCACACTTATCGGGTGGTTTTCGCGGTATCTGTTTGGCAAATGGCTTATTGATTTGATGGAGGGTGTTATCAAAAAAGTGCCTGTCATCAAGTCCATCTACGCCTCAGTTAAGGAGATTGTCGCCCGTTTTGGCGAAGACAGTAAAAAGAATTTCAAGCAGGTTGTGCTTGTTCGGTTCCCACATGCAGGGGCGTGGACGGTCGGTTTTCTGACCAACAGCGAGCCGAGTGAATTGTCAGAAAAGTTGGGCACACCGCTGTTGCATATTTTTGTGCCAACCACTCCGAACCCCACTGGCGGCTACTTTTTGCTCTTCCGCGAGGAAGACGTAATTCGCATTTCCATGAGCGTTTCCGACGCGATGAAGTTGGTAATCTCCGGCGGCGCGTTGCTTCCGAAACGAGACGCAGCGGCTTCCGCAGACGCCCCCCCGTCCGCTCTCCCCGACGCCTTCCCGCCGTCGGCAGCTCCGTCGCCGCCGTCGCCGCCGGAACCGGAGGCGCGGGGCGCATGAACGGGCAAGGGCAGCCGTTTGCCGCCTTGATGTTGTCGCGGGAAACGGCGGGCGAGCATTTTGCGCGGCTCTCGCTTTTGGCTGCGGAGAGCGGCGTGGTGGTGTGCCTGTTGCGGGTGTCTGGGAAAAAACCGTTGTCGGGCGGCCTGCCCGATTTGTTCGATTTGGCTGAGGTGCGTCTCGAACCGCCCAGAGGTTCGGGGCTGCGTTTTGCGGCGGAGTATCGCGTGGTTCGTCGCAGGGACGGGCTGGGCGGCGGTTATGCGCGGTTGGCGGCGGCTTGCCGGTTTGCCCTTGTTGTCGCGAGAAACCCCGTTCCCGAGGAATCCGCAGCGGGCATTTTTGCGTTGTGCGATAAGGCGGCGGACGCCTTCGCCGGACGCCCGCGCCCCGACGCCACCTTGTTCAAATCTCTGTGGCGCTTCGCTCGCGGCGAGGGTTTCCCCGTGTTGGAGCAATGGATGAAGTCGCTCTCTATCGGCGACCAAAACGTCGCGCTTACGATTTTGCGCGAGCCGCTCGATGTCCAAGAAACATCTGCTGCCGAGGTCGCCCGCCTGACGCGCAGCATGGAGCACTGGTTGGAAAACACCTGCCAGTTTGTCCTCCCGCCCAGTTAGCGCGGAACGCCCACCGCCTCGTCCGCCCCGCCGTCCACGCTTGCTCAACGTGCGCCTGCGCCGCCGCCTCTCGGCATCTCTGGTGTCCAGACCATCCCGCCGCCGCTGTAATCAATCCCCGGCGCGACCTTGCCTGTTGGCGTGAACTTGCCGCCGCTCATGCGGAACAAATAGAGCTTGCCGCGCTCCCCCTCGCGCTCGAACGCGAGGAATGCGTAAAACACGCCGCCGGGCGTCTCGCCGATTGCCACCTCCATCGGGTATTTGCTGCCCTTGCTCACGGTGAGCCACGGCCCGCACTTCATCGTCGGCACGCCCGGAAACACTGGATAGTGGTCGCCGATGCCCGGCGGCGGTTTCCCTGTGCCGTATTTGTTACCCTCTTTGCTACGTGGGAAAAGCGTCTCGTCGTAGCCGCCTTCGAGCACATTGCGGCTTCCCCAGCGCACAATCAGCCAGTCGTCTGCCATGCCCACAAAACGGAATTTCCCGCTAAACGGCGCGGCGACAGTTCCCCTGTAATGCGCAATCCAGTTGCTCGGTTTCGCCTTGATGTTGAATGCCGCTGGTGCCTGCGAGGCGGGGATGTTTGGGATGCAAAACTGCGAAATGACGAGCCGCTCCCGCGAACGAAAAAAGTTGGTGTCCATGTAAGCGACACGCCAGCCGTCGCGCACAAACTTCCGCGCCTCGCCTACGTAGCGCCCGTTGTTTTGCCCGCGCCACTGGCCTTTCGCCGTTTGTTTCAAATCGTAAAACGTGCCGATGAGACCCGGCGTGTTGAAACCGCGTCCGCCGAAAAACGACACCATGTTGCGCCCGCTGCCGCGCCCGGGGCCTATGCCCGTGCCTATGCCGCCGCCTGCGCCGCCGCCAAAACCTTTCGACTCGGCACCCATTACGCTGCCCGATTCCAGCGCCATCGTCATCTTCGGCATCTCGGGGAGCGAGACGCTGGCTGCGCCTTTGACCGTGAGCTTGGGCACAGTCTTGACGGCGCTCTTGGGGTTTTTCGGTTTGATGCGGTGCTCGCTCATGGAAACTCTTTCGCCGCCTTTGCCGCCGCCTGCGCCCGTCACAAACTCGTCTTCGCGTTTCGTTGAGATGGAAATGACCGTCTTGATGACGAGGTAGGCGAGGATGAAAAGCACGAGGTGAACGCCCAGCGAGATGAGGAAACTATCGCCGCCGAACTTCCTCCAAAAACGTTTGAACGGCGTGTCGGGCGTGATTTCGGGAAGGAAGGTCTCGGTGGCGATGTCACCCGCGCCGTCGGCAAACCCGCCATCCGCAAACTCGCCGACGAACCCGCCGTCAGCAGCAAACCCGCCGTCAGCGGGATAGTAGGCGTTGGGCTGTGCGGCGGGGTCGAAGCCCGCGCCGTCGTAGGGTGCGCTGGCGTCCGGCAAACCCGCATCCGGCTGCGCATCCGCGTAGTATTGCGTGCTCGCTGGCGGCGGCGCGAAGCCCGTGTTTTGCAACGTGGGGATTTCCGCGTGGGGGGCGGGAGCGTTGTTGAGAGTGTCGTAAGGATTGGGCGGGAGCGGTGCGTTCATGGGTGCAAGAGTTGGAAGGTGGACGGTTTTTAGTTTTCAGTTTCCGGCGTGCGACGCCTCCCGTTAGACGGGCGTCGCAGATTTTTATTAGAACCCTTCCTCGGGAAAAACGCCCGCCCCTTTTTTCAAAAAAAACCACGCTGCCGTCCGCCAGAGCGGACTCGGCAGTCTGCGCTACGAGAGGCGGCTGTCGCAAAAACAGTTTGCCCGCGCTGCCCCTTCGCTGTGTCTTGCGGCTCTCCGCCATGAAACACACACAACTCGGAAAATCTGAAATCGCCGTCTCGGCAATGACAGTCGGCTGCTGGCAATTCGGCGGCGGCGACTACTGGGGCAAACAAGACCAGAGCGACGTGGACGCCGTCGTCCACGCCGCGCTCGACCACGGTGCCACCACCTTCGACACCGCCGAAGTCTATAACAACGGTGCGAGCGAAACCTCGCTCGGCCTCGCCCTCAAAGGCCGCCGCGACAAGGCGGTCGTCATTTCCAAAATCGCTCCCGCCAACTGTCGCGACGTCCGCACACACTGCGAGGCCAGCCTACGCCGCCTCGGCACCGACTACCTCGACGTCTATATGCTCCACTGGCCCATCAACAAACTTGCCGTCGAGCACTTCACCAGCGACCAATCCATCCTCGCCGCGCCGCCCACCGTCGAGTCTGCCTACGCCCAGCTCGACGCGCTCAAAACGGAGGGAAAAATCCGCGCAATCGGCATGAGCAACTTCGGCCTCTCGCAGATGCGCGAAGTCGCCGCCACGGGCGTCCGCGCCGACGTGAACGAGCTGACCTACAACATTATTTCCCGCGCCATCGAGGCGGACATCGCGCCGTATTGCATCGAGCAGGACGTCGCCATTATCGGCTCGATGGGCCTCATGCAGGGCGTCCTCGCGGGCAAATACAAAACGCCGGAGGACGTTCGCCCGCACCAAGCCCACTCGCGCCACTACCCCGAAAGCCGAGGCCAAGGCACTTCGCGTCACGGCGAGCCGGGTTGCGAAAAAGAAATCTTCGTTCTCGTGGACGCCCTCCGCGACATCGCCGCTGGCCTGCACATCGAGGTCGCCCAGCTTTCTATCGCGTGGATTTTGAAAAAGCCCTTCATGGCCTCGACCCTCATCGGTTCGCGCAACGTCGAGACGCTCAAGGCCAACATCGCCGCCTGTTCCGTCGAAATCCCCGACGCCGTCGAAGCCCAGATTGACACCCTAAGCAAACCCGTCTGGGACCTCCTCGGCAACAGCCCCGACTACTACGAACACCGCGAAAAAACCCGCATTTTCTAAACCGCCGTGGGAGCGGAGTGCCATCAACAAGAACAGAGGAATTTGGCATGAACACCATAAAAGAAAAAACGAACCGCTACCTGAAAATCGTCCGTTGGTCGGACGAGGACAATTGCTACGTCGGCACGTGCCCGGGCTTGTTCTTCGGTGGTTGCCACGGAGACAATGAAAGCGCGGTTTACGCAGAGCTTTGCGACATCTGCGAGGAGGTCGTCGAAGGAAAGATTGAACGGGGTATCGCCCTTCCGCCGCCAACAGTCTGGCGGGCGGAAAATGTTCCGGCAGGCGTGGACAAATCCGTTTTCGAGTGGAACCCTGAGTAGGAACACACAGGCGCGGCAAAAAAAAAGTTGTTGCAGCCTAGGCGGTCAGGCGTAACGTCGCGCCAATGCCAAGGAAAGTTCGGGAATTAGAAGCAGACCTGCGCAGAGCGGGCTTCGCGATGCACTCCGGTAAAGGGAGCCATCGGGTTTGGAAAAAAGGAGCTTGCGCGGTTACTGTTTCAGGGCATTCCGGCGACGATGCGCACCGATACCAAGAGAAGGATGTGCGCGAAAAAATAAACCAAGCAACCAGAGGAATTTGACATGAACACCACAAGAGAGAAAGCGAACCGCTACCTAAAAATCGTCCGTTGGTCGGACGAGGACAGTTGCTATGTCGGCACGTGCCCCAGCTTATTCGGGGGCGGTTGCCACGGCCAAAACGAGAAAAAAGTTTACGCAGAGCTTTGCGACATCTGCGAGGAGGTCGTCGAGATTTTTGAAAAGGACGGAACACCTCTCCCGCCGCCAACAGTCTGGCGGGCGGAAAATGTTCCGGCAGGCGTGGACAAATCCAATTTCGAGTGGAACCCCGCACGGGAACACGCAGGCGTAGCAGTAGCCGCCTGAGTGTGCGGCGGGCGCGGAGTTTTTCGCGTTGCAAAAACGCGACGGCGCGTTTCCTTGCGGCGGCATGATTGCGCTCGAACTCCCAGAACTCGCCGAAAAGGCGGTCGTTGAATTTGCCAAGAAATCGCGTGTCTCGCCTGCCACTTGGGCGCGGCGACGCTTCCTCGAATTGCTGGAAGACCTCGAAGATGTTCGCATTGCCGAGGAACGGCTTGCCGCATTGCGGCGCGGCGAATCCCGATTATACACCCCAGAGGAGGTGAAGCGTGAATTGGGCATACAGATTTGAACCAAAAAGACAGTTAATCCTAAACCGCCCGCATTAACTGCCGTTTTTAGGTTAATATGAGGGCGAGGACAGCCCTAATAGCCCCGCATGGGGCGGGATGTGCATAACCGGAGGTGTAGCGCAGCGAAACCTCCGGAAAAGGTCGCCCTCTCACACAAAGCCCCGCATGGGGCGAGATTATCGGGTGCCCCGACAAAATCTTTAGTCTGGTAAATTATTCGGAAAGGGGCAGGTGGAGCAGGAGGGTGGAGTGAGTATCCGCTTCTCAAATATGCGATAAATCATGCACTTGCGACACGGCCAGTATTTGGCCGATTTGTCGCCAACGAATTAAAAGGCAGCCTTTTTTTTCACTTGACCTCAATGCAGCTTGCGCAAACTTCCCATCGCCCCACACCCCGCATGAGCAAGGGTGGGATTGCAGCGGAAAGCACCGCCACCATCCGGCAACACTATCATCTCGCCCATGCGGGGCCTTGTTGTCGCCCACGAATTAATGAATTAAAAGGCAGCCATTTTTTTCACTTGACCTCAATGCAGCTTGCGCAAACTTTCCTTCGCCCCACACCCCGCATGAGCAAGGGTGAGATTGCAGCGGAAAGCACCGCCACCATCCGACAACCCTATCATCTCGCCCATGCGGGGCTGTCGGCGTCCGAGTTTCCACTCACGGTCGCGAGGAACCTTTTGAGGTTTGCCGTAATCACGCGGCGGCCAAATGCGCGAAAACTTTCGGACTTGGTGTGATGCGCACAGGCGGGCGTTGGTCTTCAAACTCAATCTCCGCCATGATACGGTCATAGCCTGTTTGCAAGTTGATGAAACTTTGCGGATTGAGATTCAAAAATTTGCCAATGCGGATTGCGGTGCCAGCACTGATTGAACGTCTGCCGGAAAAAATCTCGGTCAGGCGGCTATTCGGGATGCCCGTGGCGGCAGCGATTTCAGAACGGGTGATGCCGTAAGGCTGCAAAAACTCCGTCCAGAGCACGATGCCAGGGTGCGTGGGAATGATGCGATGTGTCTGTGTCATGTTCGTTCGTTTTGTGGTTAGTGGTAGTCGGTGATTTCAACGTTACTGGCGCTGGCAGCGGTGGCGTCCCATGTGAAGCATAGCCGCCAACGTTGGTTGATGCGGATGCTGTATTGTCCGGCGCGGTTGCCTGTGAGTTTTTCGAGATGGTGACTTGGAGGAAACCGCAAAAACTCAATGTCTGCCGCATAGTTCAAAAGCATCAGCTTGTCGAAAGCACGGGCAGCTATGGTCGAGTCAACACGGCTGCGTCTCCTCGCCCAAAGGGCTTCCGTCTCCTTGCAGGCGAAACTTTCAATCATGTCGCTACGAAAGCGATTTTTACGCATGACGTAAATGTTTTTTTCGGCTGGCGGGAGAGGCGGGACTCGAACCCGCGGCCAACGGTTTAGAAAACCGCTGCTCTATCCACTGAGCTACACTCCCCTTTTGCCAAAAAACGAAGCCGCAATTTGCCCGACCCACTCCCCAAAACACAAGCATTTTTTCCCACCACCACTGCTGTCCCTCCCGCTGCGCCGTCTGCTTCCTCACCACAGCAACATCACTGCTGCGCAAGCTGCGGTGCCCAGCACCATCCAGGCCAAATACCACTGCAAACTGCCCGTCTGCGCCAGACGCCGGCACGCCAGCCCCAGCAGCCCGGGGATGCCCGCGCCGACACCGCGCACCGCCAGCCCGTTAATCAGCAGCGTGTCGAAAAAGCCGACCATGTTGGCAAAAGGCTGCTGCACCTTCGCAATCCAAGCATCATAGACGCCGTCCACCCAGCGTCGCCCCAGCAGCGCATAGACACGCGGGAAACGCTCGCGCAGGGTGTCGCCGCCCACCGTTTTGCGGTAGAACCAAACCGCCCCCAGCAAGCCGCCGAGGCACACCACGAAACCTACCGCAAAAAACACCCCAACAAACATAAGCTCCATACCCGCGCCCATACCCATACCCGCGCCCGTGCCCGCGCCCGCGCCCGCGCTCAACTCCACAAGACGGCTGTGGATTTCGCCCTGCACTTGGTGTAGCGGCAAGGTCGCCGCTGACGGAAACAGGCCGGTCATCTTCCCGTCAAGCCAGCTGGCATTTTCGCCGCCGAGTGCTATCGAGCCGCCGACCGCAAAGATGCCGAGCACTATCATCGGCGCGGACATCCAAAGATTGCGCTCCGTAGCGCCCGCCGCCGCTGTGCTGTTTGCCCGCCCAGTCCGCATGATGCGCCAAAATTTCCAAAACTTCCGCCAGCCTCGCACGCTGTCCGTCTCGAAATGCGGGCCGCTGCCGAGAAACACAAGCTGCCACATCCGCCCGACACACAGAGCCATGCCCAAGGCCGCTGCTGCCAGCAACACCACCGCGCCCCATTCGCCGCGCAGCATCGCGCCTGCCAAAATCGCGTCTCTGGAAAACCAGCCCACGACCCCCGGAAACGCGCACAGCGAACCCCCCGCTAACAAAAACGCCACAGATGTCACGGGCATCCGCCTCTGCAAACCGCCCATGCGCACCATGTCTTGCTCGCCCCCGCAGGCTTGGATGACCGAGCCAGCGCACAAAAACAACGCAGCGTTGATAAACGTATGTATCGTCAAATGCAGCAGCGCGACCTCCGGCAAACCCAGCCCAATCGCTGCGCCCATGAGACCGAGTTGCGACAGCACCGAATACGCCAGACTCCGCTTGATGTCCGTCTGCCCAAGCGCGCAAAACGCCGCCGTCGCCGCCATCGCCGCGCAGCCCCAGAGCAACACGCAGAGCACCGGCGGCGTCAGCAGGAAAAACACCCGCACCATAAAATACACGCCCGCCGACGCCATCATCGCCGTATGGACAAGTGCCGCGACCGGCGTCGTCCCCGACATCGCCTCCGGCAGCCAAACGTGCAGCGGGAACTGCGCCGATTTGCCGACAAAGCCGCACACCAGCAACGCCGCCACCAACGTGCTCTTCACCGCCACGCCGCCGTCTGCGCCGCCGCTGCCCACCGCCGTCGCCAAGGCCTCGATTCCCACCGTCCCGTAAAACTGTTGGCACAGCACGATGCCCACCAGAAAACCGAGACTGCCAACGCGGTTCACGATGAATGTTTTTTTCGACGCCGCCACCGCAGCCACTTTTTCAAAATCGTGCGCGAGGAGCAGGTAAGTGCTGAACCCGACCAGTTCCCAAAACACAAACACCATGTAAAGATTATCGGCGACGATGAGGCCCAAAATCGAAAACAAGAACAGCGACAGCCCCGCGAAAAAACGCCCCCGCGCAGGGTCACCGCGTGTCTGGCCGACGCTGTGGATTTGCACCCAAAAGGCGACAAACGACACCGTGAACAACAACGTCGCCGCGTTGGCGTCTATCAAAAAACCGATGTCCGCCCGAAACGTGCCCAACGCCAACCACGGGTAAGAGACCCGTAACAGCGGTGCCGCCGCGTCGAGCGAAAACAGCAACGCCACGCTTGCGACGAGCACGACGGCTGCGGCGGCAAGCGACAACACCGGCGCACCCCAGCGGCTCCGGCGCAAAAACGCGGCTGACAACACGGCGGCGGCAAGCGGCGTGAGCAGCAAGACCCAGAGCAAATGTTCCGGCGAAAACGGGAAGGGCATGGTTGGAAAACGCAAAGGCGGCGGTTGACGGTGGTGAGTGAAAAACGATGGTGGGCGCGGCGGCTCAGTGTTTCAGCGTGGCAAGCTCGGCGGCACTCGCCGACTCGCGTTTGCGGAACAACGCCACAACAAGCGCCAGCCCGACAGCCAACTCGGCGGCTGCGACAGCGACGACAAAGAAGACGAGCACGGCGGCGTCCATCGAGTTATTGGCGCGAGCGACGGCGACAAACGCCAGCGCAGCGGCGGCAAGCATCAACTCGAGGCTCATGTAGATGACGAGGATGTTGCGGCGCAGCAGCGCACCCGCCGTCCCCGTTGCAAACAGCAACGCAGCAAGCGCGAGAAAATGATGTGGTGAGACAGGCATGTTTTTTGGGAAAGGAAAAAGTGGAAGGGCGGCGGAAAAAAAAGAGCGCGGCGCGGAGCGGTCAGCTAGCAGCGGGTGGCGCGGCGGGCGTGGTGGCGGATGTGGAGGCGGATGTGGTGGCGGATGTGGAGGGTGACGGATGTTCGGAGTTCGGCGGCGGGGTCGGCGCAGCTGTCGGTGTCGCGGCGTCTTCCGCTGTTGCGCCCGTGTCAACTGCGGCGCGTTTCCGTTTGCTCACGACGACTACGCCCACCATTGCGGCGAGCAGCAGAAACCCCGTCATTTGCACAGGCAGCATGTATTTTGTGAAAAGCAATTTCCCGTAGGCTTTCGCGCCTGTGGCATACGTGCCCGTTGCTCCCGTTGGTGCGGCAAGTGGCGGCGACCCCTCTGCGGCAAACGTTTTTTCCGCGCCGGATTTTTTCGCTGCCGTCGTCGCTGCCGTCGTCGCCGTCGCACCTGCTGGCAAATGTCCTGTGCCGAACACCAGCCACAAGCCCGCGCCGCCGATTGCTGCCAGCAACACTGTGCCTGCTGCCAATTTGTGCCACGTCACTGCCCTCCGCCTCTCGCGCTCCGTGTCGAGCAGCATGATGACGAACAGGAACAGCACCAGCACTGTGCCTGCATACACGAACAGCAGCAGTGTTCCGAGAAAGGGTGCTTCGAGCAGAAAAAAATTAGCGGCGACGCCTGCCAGTGCGAGAATCATGGCAAACGTGCTATTCACGGGGTTCCGGCAGGCGACAACCCCAAGCGCGGACGCCAGTGTCAAAGCGGCGAAGACATAAAAAAGTGACTCCTGCATTTCCCCGACCCTACCCCGAACCCCCGCCTTGGGAAACGTGAAAATAACCACCCGCCGCCCGCCCGTCGGCACAGAGGGGGGGGCGTCGTTAAAAGCCAAACTATCGTCGTCCCTACGGGACGGGATGTCGGTGTGGCGGCGTCCCGTAAGGACGGGATGTCCGGTGTCGCACCGTTCCGTAAGGACGGGATGTCCGGTGTGACGGCGGCGTCCCGTGGGGACGGGATGTCCGGTGTCGCACCGTCCCGTAAGGACGGGATGTCCGGTGTCGCACCGTTCCATCGGGACGGGATGTCCGGTGGCGGCGGCGTCCCGTAAAGACGGGATGTCAGTCGCACCGTCCCGTAGGGACGGGATGTCGGTAGCACGGGGTTTTAACCCCGTGATAGGTTCACCCCCAATCACAGCGTCCCGTAGGGACGCAACAACGGTGGTTTTGTGGCGGGGTGCATCGCGTGAGGCACGGTGAGGTTGCGCCCCCAAGGGGCTAAAATCACCGGTTTGTTTTGCCAATGTTGCGTCCCTACGGGACGCGGGGGTGGGGGTGGCACGGACACGGGGTTAAAACCCCGTGCTAGTGTGCTTGGCATGACCAAATAAACCGAAGAACAGGAAAGTAACCGAACAAACCAATGAAACGTGAAACTGAAACAGAGCCGATGGAGGCAACTGAAGCTAAACGGCAAGGCGGTGCTCGCGAGGGCATGGCTGAAAGAAGCCGCAGGCATGGTTCCGACCGCAGGAACACGAACCGTCAGCGAGGCTGGGCGCGCGAGACGAGTGTGCTAGCAAACACGAAGTCCAATATCCATCAATGCGCGTTGAGTAGAGACGGGCGGCACGGAGTCAAGGTTCTTGGTCTTACCCAAGGAGATCCACGCGGTGAGAGCCGCGGGGAAGTCAGCAGAGGCCGTAGTAGCGTTGAAGTCTGGGAAACCCAGATGGAGCAAAGGGCCGAAGGTATCAGGAGGAAGTCTATGGAGAAAACTGTCGCGGGAGGGACGCCAGTCCCGCCCCCAACCGTCGTTGCGGCGTCGCCGTCGCCAACGAATTGCGAAGGCCCATGCGTGAAGCGCGACAAGCCGGAGCAAGCGGGGACACCCGATTGGCACGTTCTCTTTGAAGGGCAAGACACCTCCAAGTTAATGGAGTTAATGACAAGTCGGTTCGTCTGGGAAAGTGCGCTTGAGTGCGTTGAACGCAACAACGGTGCGCCCGGCCCGGACGGTATGCGAGCGCGTGAACTTCGAGGGCATCTTGAAGTGCATGGCTCGACGCTTAAAGCG
>JAITPT010000041.1 GCA_031289285.1 Puniceicoccales bacterium | reverse complement strand
ATGCAAGCCAATTCGTGGACTTCAGTCGTGTGCACTAGCGAACTTATCCGCTTCCTTCCCTTCCCCCATCCCATCCTCATCCCTTTTCCCCCTTCCCAAACCTCCACTTTCCTAATTCGTGTCCATTCGTGTTCATCCGTGGTTTCACCTCGTTCCCCTATCCGCTTCCTTCCCTTCCCCCATCCCATCCTCATCCCTTTTCCCCCTTCCCAAAACACCACGTTTCCCGTAAGACACAGGCGCATCCGCAATGAGTGACCTCTCCAAAATCCGCAACTTCTGCATCATCGCCCACGTTGACCACGGGAAAACAACACTTTCCGACCGCCTCCTCGAACGCACCCAAACCGTCGAAAAACGCCAAATGAAAGAGCAGCTGCTCGACGCAATGGACCTCGAACGCGAAAAAGGCATCACCATCAAATGCCACCCCGTCACCATGCTTTACAAAGCTAAAGACGGCAACGAATACACCTTCAACCTCATAGACACCCCGGGCCACGTTGACTTCTCCTACGAGGTCTCGCGCTCGCTCGCCGCCTGTGAGGGTGCCTGCCTGCTCATAGATGCCTCGCAAGGCGTCGAAGCCCAGACCGTCGCCAACGCCACGCTCGCCATGCAGCAAGGCCTCGAAGTCATCCCCGTCATCAACAAAGTTGACCTCCCCTCCGCGCACCCCGAAGACACGCGCCGCCAAGTCGAAGACATCCTCGCCATCCCCGCCGACGACGCCGTGCTCGCCTCGGGCAAAGCTGGCATCGGCATCGAGGACATCCTCGAAAGCGTTGTCCGCCGCATCCCCCCGCCGCGCTGGGCGGATTACCCCGCGCCACGCGCCCTCATCTTCGACAGCCTCTTCGACACCTACAAAGGCGTCATCGCCTACGTGCGCGTTTTTTCCGGCAGCTTCCGCCCGGGCGACACCATCCAGTTGATGGCCAACTCTGCCAAAAGTGTTGTCAAAGAGGTCGGCATTTTTTCGCCCAAGATGCGCAACACCGACGTCCTCGAAGCGGGCAGCGTGGGCTTCATCGTCCTCAACATCCGCGAAGTCGCCGACGTGAAAATCGGCGACACCATCACCCACGCCACCACGCCTGCCGCCGAGCCTGTCGCGGGCTTCAAGGAAGTCCGCCCGATGGTCTTTTCCGGCGTCTATCCCATAGACACCGCCGACTACGAAAAACTCAAAACCAGTCTCGGCAAACTCGCCATGAACGACGCTGCCCTCACCTACACCGCCGAGAGTTCTGTCGCCCTCGGCTTTGGGTTCCGTTGCGGCTTCCTCGGCCTGCTCCACATGGAAATCATCCAAGAGCGACTCCGCCGCGAATACGACCTCGACATCATCTCCACCTACCCCTCCGTCATCTATCGCGTCTTCACGCACGACGGCAAAATGACCCTCGTGGACAACCCCTCTTTCATGCCCGACCCCTCCCTCATCGAGCACATTGAGGAGCCGACTATACGTGCCCACATTCTCATCCCGGGCTGGTGCATCGGCGATGTCCTCGCCCTCGTCATGGAGAAACGCGGCATCTGCGACCACACCGACACCATTGACGGCGACCGCGTCATGCTCACCTGCCCGCTCCCGCTAAACGAGATTTTGGTGGACTTCAACGACCGCCTCAAATCTATCACCCGTGGTTACGGTTCGCTCGACTACGAGTTTGGCGACTACATCACCTCTGACCTTGTGAAGATGGATATTCTGGTGCAAGAGGAGCCGGTTGACGCCTTTTCGAGCATTGTCCATCGCACAAAAGCCGAGTTACGTGGGCGCATGATTTGCGAACGTCTAAAAGACTTATTGCCGCGCCAACTCTTTAAGGTTCCCATCCAAGCGAGTATCGGTGGCAAGGTAATTGCCCGTGAAACCCTTGGCAGCACCGGCAAAGACGTTATTGCCAAATGTTACGGCGGCGACATCTCCCGCAAACGCAAACTCTTAGACAAACAAAAAGAAGGCAAAAAACGAATGAAACAAATTGGTCGCGTCTCTATCCCCCAAGAAGTCTTCACAAAAATCCTGAAAAACGAGGGGTAGAATGTGTAAAAACAAAAAAAGCCAAACCGTTAAAAAATCTTCCAATGAACGACAACCAAGAACTCTATCCCATTACCCACATCAAACTTGAGTGGGTGCTGGGTCGTGAGGCAATGGGGAGCAAAAAGAAGTTTTGGTATCGCGAAAACAATGACGCCGACCAATGGCTTTTTAAGTATCTGCAAAAAAACGAACACACCGGCGAACTGGCCGGACAACACTGGGCAGAAAAAATTGCAGAACAAGTAGCAGCACTCTTAGGCACAGATTTCGCAAAAGTGGAACTGGCAGTTTTTGAGGGCGATAAAGGATCTACGACCTGTTCATTCACAAATGAAAATCGCATACTTTTGCATGGTAACGAAATCCTACCCATCGCTTTTCCAACCTATGACAAACAGGCCAAATTTAAGCATAAATCTCACACGCTTGAAAACATCTGGACGGCGATGGATAAAGTTCTGGGGAACACCTCTTTCGGATACAAAGCCATTCTTTCCGAATATCTTGTCTTGGACGCCTTGATTGGAAACGTTGATAGACATCATGAAAATTGGGGTCTGTTATACGAAGAATTAGACGACGGCGATTGGGACGTTTTTCTCGCCCCTTCCTTCGACCACGCTTCCTCGTTGGGACGCGAATTGCAAGACGTTCGACGCGAACAAATTCGCTGCTCACAAGAAGGTCTTGCTCGTTACGTGAACAACGGGCACGGCGGCATTTACTGGGCGACCGAGGAGAAACACGCGCCATCCCCGCTGGAGTTAATCCGTCGTGCCGCCGCGACATATCCAGAATTACTACAACCCGCTCTCGCCAAAGCCAGCGCCATCAATCCAGACCACTTCACACAAATCATTGCTCGCATTCCAGAGGGCTGGATGAGCACCGCTGCCCGCAACTTTGCACTTGCTCTCCTGCGCTACAATCAACAACAACTCGCCTCACTTCCTCTATGAACACCAACACCAAAACCGTTTTTCTCGCTTGGCAGAGCAAGTCTAAGACCCGCCGTTGGTTCCCTGTGGGGCGGCTGGACGCCGATGCCACCGACGCCGACGCGGATGTGCGTTACCAATTTCGCTACATCAAGGGAGCGGAAGAAGCCCGTGCCGCCGCCGGATTTGTGCCATTGATAGCGTTTCACGATTTCCACAAAAAATATACTTCCCCTGTGCTTTTCCCGACGTTTCAAAATCGTGTGATGATGCCGAGACGGCCAGACTTCGCCGAATATCTCCGCCAATTGAATTTGCCCGAAAAGGCCAGCCCACTTGAAATCCTCTCCGTAGATGGCGGGCGACGTGCTACCGACAACTTTGAGGTTTTCCCAGAAATTATCCCCGCAGCCGACGGTTCTTTTTCCTGCCGTTTTTTTCTGCACGGCTGGAGCCACGTCAGCCAATCCGCGCAAGAGCGTCTCCAAAAACTCACGCCAAACGAAGAACTTGTAGTCTCGATTGAACTAAACAATCCGGTCACGACAACGGCGGTGCAAATCCAGACGAAAGATTATGAGATGATTGGCTGGGCACCGCGTTACCTCTCGCGAGACTTGCTCGTAGCGCTCACGCACAACGCCTCTTATGCGGCAACCGTGGTGCAAGTGAACCCAATGCCCGCTCCCTCCCGCCAACGAGTGCTTATCGAATTAAAAGGCAATTTCGCAAACTACAAACCCATGCAATCTGAAGAGTTCAAAACTCTAATTTAACACACCCGACAAAGTATGACGCGAAGTCTCTAAAAAATCCTAAGAAACAACACGTAGAACAACCACAACACCAATCACATTTCAACCAACCAACCATGATAAAAAATCTCAAACTTACCGGCGTCGGCCCCGCCCCAACGATGGAACTCGAATTTGGGGAACGCCTCAACATCATCACCGGCGACAACGGCTTGGGGAAAAGTTTTTTGCTGGATACAATCTGGTGGGCACTCACCCGCAAATGGCCATCGGAAGTTAACAAAAGTCTGGTCTCCGGAAAAAAAGCGCGACCACAAAGCAATGCAGAAAATAAAAGTATCGAATTTTTATTTGACGGGAAAACACCGGACAAGGCGGAGTCTTATGAGAGTTCTTGGCTACCCAGAGAAGAAGCATGGAGCGGGCGTCCTGGACGCCCCGCAAACCCCGGCCTCGTCCTTTATGCGATGTCCGATGGTAGTTTTGCCGTATGGGATCCCGCTCGAAATTATTGGAAAACACAAAACAGAATAGACGTCCAAGACCGACCACCAGCTTATGTCTTCGCTCCTGCGCAAATTTGGGACGGATTGCCTTCAACAATAAAGTCAGACGAATCGTTTTGCGAAGGGCTGATACGGGATTGGCGAGCTTGGCAAGGCGAGAAAAACGAGTCTTTTGAACTTCTAAAACACGTGCTCAAAGAATTGTCTCCCTCAGCGGGCGAACCGTTGGAACCGGGCGAATTGACGAGAATAAGCAAGGACGATGCCCGTGACCTCCCAACTATCCGAATGCCGTATCAACAAGACGTTCCAATCATTCACGCATCAGCGGGAATGCGCCGTATCATCGCACTCGCCTATTGTTTGGTGTGGGCATGGCAGGAGCACAAAGAAGCGGCGAAATTGAATGAAGAAGAACCAGCAAATCAGATAATCTTTCTTATTGATGAAATCGAAGCGCACCTCCATCCAACATGGCAAAGTAGTATCCTACCCGCCATGTCGAAAGTCTTTGAAGTCCTAAACGCACAGGCGAAAACGCAACTAATAACAGTAACGCACTCGCCGCTTGTTATGGCCTCGTTGGAACCAGAGTTTGACCTGTCCGAATCATCAAAAGATGCATGGTTTGATTTGAACTTAGAAGACGGAAAAGCAGTTCTAAGCAAACTTGATTTTGAAAAACACGGCGACATCTCCAACTGGCTCACAAGCGAAGCCTTTGACCAACCCACAAGCCGCGCCCGAAAAACCCAAAAACTCTTGGATGATGCGTTGGAATTAACGAAGGAAGGAGCCTCGCCGAATAAAGCTGAGATTTTGGAAATAGAACAAAAACTTGCAACAGCACTCAGTCCCTTGGATAAGTTTTGGCCACTTTGGAATTATTTCTGCGAGAAGAAAGGATTACACTCATGATACCCGTCGCACCTCAGCCGGAGCCAACGCTCCCAACTTTTGATTTTGACGTAGAAGTGCGTCGGCCTGGATGCATGTGGCTAAACAACAACAACATTGCGCTCAACGCCCCGCCGCCGAATCCAAAGAAACTCCCGCCGCATTGGAGAAATTGCTTGAAGCACTTGTGGGACGCATACGGCGGGACGTGTGCTTATCTGGCTGTCTATTTCCCTTTCCCAATCGGTGCGGCAAACGTGGAACACTTCGTGGCAAAATCAAAAAACGCTGGCGATGCTTACGAATGGAGCAACTATCGCTTGGCTTCCTTTGGGCCAAATCGGCTCAAACGGGATTTCAATGATGTGTTGGACCCGTTCACACTCGCACCAGACACATTTTTCTTAGATCCATTTCTCAAAGGAGCAATTATTCCAAATCCAAGTCTTGCTCCCACGTCGCTGGCAGCGGCAAAAAGAACCATCGGACGTCTTAATCTTGATTCTGAAGAATGCCGTGAAATGCGAAAGGGGTATTTTAGCGAATATTTGTGTGATAGAAATGAAAGTAGAGTCGTTGCGCTCCGGTATCTCAGAAAACACTCCCCTTTCGTCCACTACGAAGCTCAACGGCAAGGGCTGCTATAAAATGGTTCCTCGCTGTTTTGAGTGGGACGCGAGTATTGGCAATTGCTGATGCCCCTTATCGAGGTCTCTTGTTTTTTAGCCCTGCAAGGGCGAGATGTGCATAACCGAGGGTGTAGCGAAGCGGAACCCCCGGAAAAGCCACCCCTCACACAAAGCCCTGCAAGGGCGGGATTATCCTAAGAACTGCCGTTCTTAGGTTGCAGGCATGGTTCCAAAGTGAGCAGGGTCGCCAACTCATTGATTCCACGGGCTACGTCGCCCCGCAAAAACAGCCCGACACTTGCCGCTGCACGGAACCTTTCCCTGCGCGGTGTGTCTCCTCGCCCCGTTATGAAACTTCTACCGTCTCCTCTTCACACACCACACTCACTCCCCGCGCTCCTCGCGCTCTGTGCCGCCGCATTTGCCGCGCCCGCCGCCTACGCCGCGCCACCATCTGCCGCGCCAGACGCAGCCGCCGTCGCCCGCGACCGCGCCCGCAGCATCCGCCTGCCAGCGTCCGATGTGCATGGTCGCGCCGTGCGCTCCTATGTCGAGAACACGCCCGACTCCGACTACATCCACGCCTCCGAAACCGCCCACGAAGCATTCCGCGACATCAAGTTTTCCGTGCGCATCATCTGGGGCGTCTATTCACAATGGGGCATCGAGGCGTCGTGGCCATTCCTCTACATGCCAGCCCAAAAACGCATGGCATACCAAGAACTCTACAAGACATTTAACCCCGTTGACTTCGACGCCGAAGAATGGATGTCGCTCTTCAAACGCGGCGGCGCACAGGGCTTCGCGTTTATCACAAAACACCACGACGGCTTCTCGCTGTTTCACACAAAAACACGCGTCAAACGCCGCGCCAATTTTCTCGCGCCGCCCGATAAACTCATTGAGGACTGCGACATCGCTTACAGTGTGCAAGACACACCTTTCAAACGCGATATAGTGAAAGAACTTTGCGACGCCGGACATCGCCACGGGCTAAAAATTGACCTCTACTATTCGCATTCCGATTGGTATGACGCCGATTTCCGTCCCTACAGTTTTCACCCCTTAATCACACGCCACTCGCAAAAAAATCGGCTCGATTACGGCAATGGTATCCGAAACGATAAGCACAACATCCTCACGCCGGAACGCACACCGGAAGAGACCGCACGAATGACAGCACGCCACCGCGAACAACTCAAAGAACTGCTCACAAACTACGGCAAAATTGATATGATTTGTTTTGATATGTGGCTCGGAAAAGATGTTTGGCCGCAGACAAAAGAGACAATAAAAATACTACGCAAATTGCAGCCCGATGTGATGTTTCGTGCGCGGGGCATCGGCAACTACGGCGATTATTTTCAGCCGGAAACATTTATCCCGAAAAATCCCGAAAACACAAATATGCCGTGGATGGGTATTGATGTCCTCGCCAAAGTATTTGCTTACAGTCCAAATGCAAAAGACTACAAAGACGGTGCTTGGATAGTAAAAAAGCTCATTGAAGCCGTCGCAAAAGGCGGAAGTTTCATGGTAAGTTTTGGCCCCGACACCAAAGGGCGTTTTCACCCCAAAGTGGTAGAGGCGTTGGAGGCGACCGGACGCTGGCTAAAAGTCAATGGCGAAGGCATTTACAATACTCGTGCCACTCCGAAGGGAGATTGGAAAAAAGGACAACACAGACTCACCCGCAGCAAAGACGGGAAGTCCATTTACATTTTCGTGCAAACATGGCCCGGACGCGAAGTCAGCATTCCCTCAGTGACCGCTGCAAATGTGGGTGAAATAAAAATGCTTGGTTATGAAAAACCTTTGTCTTGGTCGAACGACGAAAAAGGCGGCATTAAAATCGCAATCCCCGAAGCTCTCCAATCACCCGCCAACCGTCCCTGCGAATACGCATGGTGCTTCAAGCTGAAGATAAAATAAAGAGCGCTCAGAGAAATAAATCTGGATGTCCGAAAAACATCGCCGCTGCCGCCGTCTCTTTTTCTACGGCTTTCTTAGACTGCTTTTTTTATGCGAACCTTTATTCCGCAACCTGCGCCCTCTGTCCCCGGCGAGCTTTGCATCCGCCCAGTGGCGCGGCGCGATGTGCCAGCACTCGTGCGCATCTATAATGTCAGCGTGCTGCGCACGACCGCTACCTTCCAAATCGCGCCCGACACAGAACGGGCGCGGCTGGCGTGGTTGCGGGCACACACAGGGGCACATCCGGCGTTTGTCGGCGAGGTGCGCGGCGAATTGGCAGGCTGGGCAGCACTCTCGCCCTATTGCCAACGCGAGGCATGGCAACACACAGTCGAAGATTCAATCTACTTGGACGAAAAGTTTTGCGGGCGCGGCTACGGCGAAAAAATGCTCTGCCACCTGCTCGGCGAAGCACGACGGCTGGGACATCGCGCCGTGCTGGCACGAATTGTCGCCGGACACACCGCAAGCATCAGGCTGCACCAAAAACTCGATTTCGCACAAGTGGGCTACCTTTCGGGCGTCGGCAGAAAGTTCGGACGCTGGCACGATGTCATCTACATGGAGCGCGACTTCGGCGCAGCAGCAGCAGCGGCGGCGGCGGCGGCGACGGCGTCATAGCAGGTATTTTAGCAGCACAAAACTACCGATGAGCAGCACCATGAAGAGCACACAAACGAGTTCAAAATACTTGTCTAAATAGGGTTTTATCCTGGGTCCGAAAAAATAAATTGCGCCGCCGACGAGGGCGAAACGTCCTGTGCGCCCAAGCAAGGAGGCGAAAATAAGTGTGCCGAGGCCGACCTTGTCATGGAAAAACCCTGCCGCGATAGTGAACACCTTGTAAGGGATGGGCGTAAAACCAGCGGTGAAAATCGCGAGGAATGCGTTTTTGCCATAGAGATCCCCAACCTTCGCCCACTGCTTCTCGTAGTGGAAAAACTCTATGATACCTTTGCCCACTTGGTCGTAAAAAGCGTAGCCGATGTAGTAGCCGAAAATTCCGCCAAGCACGGAAAACAACGCGCAATACGCGACAAACTTAAACGCCTTTTTCGACGCGCCCATGCACAACGCGATGAGCAACACGTCGGGCGGAATTGGAAAAAACGACGACTCGGCAAACGACAACGCACACAGCGCAGGCAGCCCGTATTTCGTCTCTGCCCAGCTGAGCACCCAGTCGTAAAGCCGCCGTGGCAGACGGCGGAGCGTTTGAAAAACACCGACTTTCGGCGGCGTAGAAGGCGGGACGGCGGACGGTGCAGCGGACGGCTCGTTGGCGTTGAGAATAGGCTCGGACATGGATAGCGCGTGTGTTGGAAAAAAGGGCGGCGACGGTGCGGGCAACGCCGAGAAAGACAAGCCGGAAGTCACCCACCACACAGCCGCCACGCAGTGTGAAGTTGCCTTTGCGCCGTCGCGCCGCCCAAAAGCGGAATCCGAGTTGAAACGGAGGGTGCATCGTAGCGCTGAAGGCGCGGCTTCATAATAGCCTATGGCAACGCCATAGGATAACGAGCGGTTTCTCAACAGTGGGCTGTAAGCCCACCTTAACGCGCTGGAGGTCGGGCGGCGGTGGCGCGAGGGTGGGGTGGCATTCGGAACGACGGTTGAGGTGGGCTTACAGCCCACAGAGACAGAGCGAGACCGATACCTATGGCGTTGCCATAGGCTATTATGAAGCCGCGCCTTCAGCGCTCCGAGCCACATGCGGTTTCAAAAATGCTCTTCGTATTTTGGGCACGAATGACTCGCCGCCGATGCAGCCGCCGTCCCGCCACCGCGTTTCAGAAATGCTCTTCGTATTTTGGGCACGAATGACTCGCCGCCGATGCAGCCGCCGCCCCGCCACCGCGTTTCAGAAATGCCCTTCGTATTTTGGGCACGACTCGAACGGTATTGGCCACACAGCCCCAGACCGCGCAGCCGTCGCGCAGTGTGAAGTTGCCTTTGCGCCGTCGCGCCGCATACCGTCTGCGCCATGTCCTCCAACGCAAACAGTGTTCCCGCCGCCCAACTCGACCGCAACGCGGCACCCATTTTCAGCAAAATCACAATCGAACCCGCCGCCGACAGCGACCCCGCGCAGGCCGGCGTCGCACCGAGCGACGTCGCAGGCGCGTTTGCCGCGTTCGAGGCCGCTATCGCCGAATCGCACAGCGGCCCATACACCGTCGAGCGCGACGCCGCTGGCAACGCCCTTGGCATCCTGTTGCCGACGCGCTGGGAACCGCCGTTCAAGCTCGCCCGCGCCATCTCCACCCGCTTCCTCGGTGTGCGGGTGCGCGTCACCGCCGACGCCTTTCGCGCCGAATACTGGCTCGCTCGCGCCGTGTTTGCGAAGGGGCGCGCCGAGGTCGAAGAGACGCTCACGTTCAACGACGGCGAGGCGTTTGAAAAACTTTTTGCGGAGATACACGGCGAACCTTACGCCGATTGGAAAATCAAAAATAAACAAGGCGGTGTTCGCGGCGGTTTTTCGTGGGGCACCTCCGACGACTACGACCCCGAGCAAAGCGAACTCGGCAAGGCCGAAGGGCAGGTCTGAGAAAACGCGCCGAACGCTGTCCGCTCGCCCGAACGCTGCCTGCCCGCCCGCCAAACCGAAATCTGAAATCCGCCAACAAATCTGCACCATGCCAACACCGCCGAAACGCCCGCGAAAACTCATGCCGAAGGACTTTGAACGTCCGTTTGCCGCCGACCCCGAGACGGCAAAACGCCGCCGTGCCGAGGCACTCGGCAGCGCGTTCATGCGTGTCCCGCAAATCAAAGTGGAGGCTGCCCGCGACTTGCTCGACCTCGGTTTCACGCAGCTTTACCAACTCGCCGGACGTGCCCCCGACGCGCTTTTTGCCGACCTGCTCAAACTGCGCCCAGACACGCCGAGTTCGCGTCTCGCCGAGTTGCGTCTCGCGGTCTATGTCGCGGAAACGCCCGCGCCGGATAAAAACCTGTTGCATGTATCTGCGTGGGGGAACAGCGCGGGAAGCCCCTGAAAAAACAGGAGGCAGCGCAAAGCGCAGGAACTCCCCCGCAATAGGTCGTATAGGACGCATAGGTCTTATAGGACGTATAGGTCTTATAGGACCTATAGGACTTATACGACCTATAGGACCTATGCGTCCTATACGACCTATAGGTCCTATAATCCGAAGCCTCAGCGTCCGCCGAAGCGCAGCACCTTCACCGTGAGGGGCGGGAGCGCGACTTTGCCGAGCGGGGGCGGCAGCACTCGCGCCGCGCCAGCGGGGTTGTCGGCGTTGACGACAAATACCTGCGCTTGCCCAAAGTTTTTTGCAGACGCCGCCGTCGCCGAAGTGCCGCCGTCGGCGAGCGTGAGGTCAACCGCAGCAGTCTGCGTCTCGCTGGTGTTTATCAACACAACCGTAAGGTGGCGCGTGCCTGCATCCGCCGTCGCGTATGCGCGCACCAGCGGAGCCGCTGGCTTCGCCGCCGCTGCCGGTTTCCCAGCGTCCGCCGCGCCGACGCCAACCGTGGTCTTCACCAAATTTCCCGGTGCCCAATCGGCGAGTTTGCGCAGCAAATAGCCGCTGGGCGCGGTGTGGTCGCCGTGGACGAGGCCGAATTGGCTGTTGCCAATCGCGCTCCATATTGCGGCGCGTTGCAGGCCGTTGCTGCCCGCCTCGAAGAGCGCGATTGCGGTATAGACGACACCGGCGGGCGTTTGCTGGCGTTTTTCGCCGGGGTCCCAGCCGTAGTTCATATTGTATTCGGTCAGGAAAATTGGCAGCGAGGTCGTCGGCGTTTTCAGGAAACCTGCGGCGGCGGCGCGTTTGATGCTGCGCGAAATAGAGGCGGCTTCCTTGCCAAAATGCGGCGCGGCGTTGTCGAGAAATTGCCGCGTCGTGGTCTTGTAATTGCCCGTCGAGTATTGGTGATAACTGATGAAATCTACGTCTTTGCCGCAGTGTTTGAAGTAGTCGAAAATGACGCTGCCGTGCGGCCACGCCAGCCCCGGCCCACCGATTTGCAGCGTCGGGTCAACGCCCTTCAAAGCGCGGCTGGCGGCGATGTAGTAACGCCAGAGGTCGAGGTAACGCGCATTGGCGGACTGCCCGAAAATGCCGTCCGGCTCGTTCCAAAGTTCCCACCACGCGACGCGCACACGCGCCTTCGCGCAATGCCGCGCCGCCTCCGCAAGCGTGTCTGCCCAAATCTGCCGGTGGCGTTCGTTTTTGACG
>JAITPT010000216.1 GCA_031289285.1 Puniceicoccales bacterium | reverse complement strand
CTGCAAAAAAACAAGTTTCCATCTGTGAACCTCTGTCCTGCCGTCCATCATCCGCGAGATGCGGGGATGAACCATAGGGAACTGTATCCGCTGTGCGACACAGTGGTGGGAGTGCGACGGTAACAACGACAGCAACGCAAGAAAACAGCAGCTTCCGAGTAACGCGGTGTCTTTGAAGCAAGTAAAAAAGCGCCTGTCCCTTATTTTGCGGTGTGCCGACAACATTTTCGCAGACACAGTAAGCTCGCAAGTGCTCGATGTCTCCCGTTCCGCGAAAGCGCTGTCGTAGAGTCAAGTGAAAAAGCGTCTGACCCTTTTTCTTTGCGGTAAAGATTTGAGAGGGGCGTTGTTTGAGATAAGGTGAACGACATGAACAGAATGGACGCGACAGAGGGGGAGTGCGAGAGAAACGGAAGAGCGCCGCAAGTGCTGGGCAAGCGGGCAGTGCTGCACACACTCGGTTGTCGGCTTAATCAGGCAGAGACATTTCTGCTGCGCGATAAACTCGCCGCAGCTGGTTACGCCGTCAGTGCCGCAGAAACGCCGTGCTGCAGAAACACCCGCCCCTGCCCCCGGCACTCCCACAGGCACCACTACTCCCTCCCTTCCCCCTGCCGCGACAAGATGCAAGCGAAAAAGCGCCTGTCCCTTTTTTGTGATGGGGAAATTTTTATGGTGTTTGGGGGCGAAGGGTGATAGAGTGGTTTGCAGTATCGGGAGAGAGGTTTTCCTCCACTTCTGGACTGATACATTCTTTTATGAACAACCTTTTTAACACAATCTTTTCAAACGACATCTACTTTTTTCCGTTTGCGGCAGCATTGCTGATTGGGGCACTTGCGCCCGTGGCAGGTTGCTTTTTGGTGCTGAGACGAGCGACATTTTTGGGTGTCGCACTGCCACAGGTGTCGGCAGCAGGAATGGTTCTCGGCGCATTGTTTTGCGCGGCACTTGGCATCGGGCATAGCAGCGACGCATTTTGCACCCATTGCGCCGGCTTGGCACAGACCGACGCACAGACAGACGCTGCGACGACGGCGGCGGCGCAGGGCAACTGGTTCGTCGCAAACGCTGGCGTGTTCGTCCAAATGTTCATCGCGCTTGTAATCACCTTTGGGACACTGCTTTTGCTGACGCGGCTGGAGCAGCGTAGCGCGAGTGGGCGCGGCACCGGCAGCGATGCTCGCCACGGCGCACTCTATGTGCTGGCAGGCGCAGGCGCAGTGCTTCTCCTCGCGACCCGCCCGCAATTGGACGAGAAATTCAAGGAAATCCTGAGCGGTCAAATCGTGTCGGTTGGCGTCGGCGACATCTGGTTGCTGGTGGCGGCACTGGTTCCGGCGACTCTTCTGTTCACACTTTTTCGGCACGAGTTTTTGTGGTCGGGCGGCGATCCCTGTTTCGTAGCGGCGGCGGGCAGGCGCGTGTTTTTTTGGAACACCTTGCTTTCATTTTTGCTCGGCGTGGTGATTTGCGCGACGGTCTATATCGCGGGGCCGCTGGTGTGCTTGGGCGCAATGCTTTTGCCCGCGTTGAGTGCCTACGTGCTCGCGCCCAACATGCGCGTTTTCCTGCTGGCGGCACCTCTGCTTGGTCTGCTGGGGGCTTTCGTGGGCTTCGTATTTTCCTCGGTGGAAGGCTGGGAACTTGCGCCAAATTTGCCGCTGGGGATGTCAATCGTCGCGGCACACGGCTGCATTCTCGCAGCCGCAAAACTTGCCAGCGCGGCGAGCCGTCTGGTTCCGGCGGGACGCTAAAAAACGTTCATCCCGCCATCCCCGTTCATCCCGCCCATCCCGCCATCCCCGCTCAATCGCGGTTTGTGCTGCTCAAAGTGCCCACGGCGAGCGATACACCGGGTGGAGAAGTGCGTTGGCACCTGGGTCGTCTTTGATGACTTCTGCCACGGGGTCCCAGTTCAACGTGCGTCCGGTAATCGCCGCCACCAGACCGAGGTGCCCGACACTTGCGGTGCGGTGCGCGGTCTCGGCGGGCGTGATGGTTTCGCGACGCGCCTTGATGCAATCAATGAAATTGCGCCAGTGATTGCGGCTGCGATAGACGCCGCTGATTTCCTCTGGTTTCGGGTCGTAGGCTAAAATCGAAGGGTCGGAGGCGCGCAGCCGTCCGCGTGTCACGTAAATCCACTGTCCGTTTTCGCCATACCAAGTCGCGCCGTCGGAGGAGTCCACGGTGATGACCTCGCCAGTCGCGTAGGTGCATTCGTATTTGTAGTCGCGTGGGGCGTCCCAAGGTGCGTTAGTTGCGAAGCGGGCGGAGCCGGTGACTTTTGCGGGGCCGGTGCGGTCGAAGTCCATTCCCCAATGGGCGATGTCGAGGTGGTGGCTTACCCAGTCGAGGAGATTGCCGCCGCCAAAGTTGAGCACCCAGCGCCAATTGTAGTGTGTGATGCGCGGGTTGTATTCCTGCCATTGAGCGGGGCCGACCCACATTTCGTAATCGAGATTGGCGGGTGGTTTGCCGAAGGAGCCACGGTCTTGCGGGCGGATAACTGTTGCGTAGCGCGGCGGCTGCGCGGGGTTGCCGAAGTCGCCGAGTGTGCCGACCTTCACGCGGTTCACCTTGCCGATGCGCCCGCTGCGCACCAACGAGACGGCGCGGTAAAAGTTATCTGTGCTGCGTTGCCACATGCCTGTTTGCCAAATACGCCCGTGTTGTTTGACGGCCTCCACGATGGCGCGCCCTTCTTTGAGCGTGTGCGCGAGCGGCTTCTCGCCGTAGATGTCGAGACCGGCGCGAGCGGCGGCGACGCACATGATGCCGTGCCAGTGGTCGGGTGCGGCCAAAATCACGGCGTCGAGCTTGCCGTTGGCGAACATGTCGCGGAAGTCGTGATAGCCCTTTGCGCCGCGTCCGTTGGGGCGTCCATGCGCCTCGCGCAAACGTCCGTTGAGACGCTCGGAGTCCACGTCGCAAAGTGCTGCGCCCTGCACGTCGTCGAAGGAAAGGCAATTGCGGAAGCTATCCCAACCTTGCTGCATACCGAGGACGCCGAGGGCGACGCGGTTGCTTGGCGCGACATTTCCGTCGCGACCGAGTGCGCGGGCGGGAACGAGCGCGGGGAACACGGCGGCGGTCGCGAGTGCGGCGGCGGCGTTTTTGAGAAAGTTGCGACGGGAGAGTTGACTCGCGCCATTTTGCGGGGGAGAAAAAGTTGGTTTTTCCATTTGCGCGGAAACAAACGCGCCGCGCTTTGGTTCCCTGCTGCGCTCCGAGTTGCGGCGGGGGCGGCGGCGGTTTGCGGCGGGTGGAAACGCTCAGCACTGCACGGCGAGCATGAGGGTGCTCAGGCCGCTTCCCATGCCGAGCAGGGCGACGGCGTCGCCGGGCTGTGCGGCACCGGCTTCACGTGCGAGCGCAAAGGTGGCGGGCAAGGAGACGGAGCCGACGTTGCCGAGACGGTCAAAAGTGCGCCAATCCTTTTGGGGCGAGATTTTCAGGCGTTCAAAAAGCAGCTGCGAATGCCGTGTGCCGACTTGGTGCGTGAGCGCGAGACGCGGCGTTGCGGCGTCCCAGCCCGTCTCCTCGCAAAACCGCACCCACGCCCGCTCCGCCAACGCGACCCCCGCAGCAAGCAAACGCTCGGAATCCGTGCGCATCACAAGCGCATCGAGGTCGCCGTCGCCCTCGCAGAGCGTGTTGGCGGCGGAGTCCGTCAAGCCCGTGCCACCGAGCAGGCGTGGCGAGTCGGGCGGCGCGAGGTCGTCGCGGCAGAGGACGGCGGCAGCGGCACCCGCGCCTATGGTGAGGTTAGCGAAATAGGGCTTGATGGCGTTGCGGTCGAGGGTGCCGCCGTTGAGCGTGGCGACGGTGCGCTCGACGAGTGGGCGTCCGTTCTCGCCGGAGCAAATCAGGGCGCGTTTGATTTGCCCGCTCTCAATCAGGCCCGCCGCCAGCGTGAGCGCGTTGAGAAACCCAAGGCAGGCATTGGAAACATCGAGGATTTGCGCCTGTGGCGAGATGCCGAGCAAGCCGTGGATATAGGCAGCGGTGGCTGGCTCAAGGCGGTCGCGACAAACGCCCGCGTGGATGAGCAACTCGACTTCGCCCGCGCCGACACCCGCCTGCTCAAGTGCCTTGCGCCCCGCTAAGGCCGACGCCTCCGACGGGCGCATCGGGCGCGACCAAAAGCGGCGTTCGCGTATGCCGGTCATCAACTCCAGCCTGCCTTCTGGCAAGCGTAGCCGCGTGTAGAGCGGGGCGAGTTTTTCTTCGAGAAATGCGGAAGTCCAGACTTCATCGGGAAGCTCGACGGAGAGCGACGCGATGGCAACACGGTTGAATATCATTTTCCCCGCAGGCTAAGGATGCCACCCAGACGCGCCACATTTTTTTGGGCAAAAACCCCTCGCCGACGCCCGCGCCGGCAGCCGTGTGTGGCGGCGGCGGAGAGGGGGCGGTGGGTGGGAGGTTTTAACCACAAAGGGCACAAAGGTTTTCACAAAGGGCACAAGGGGAAGTGCGCGTCGGGAAAGCGCAAACCCATCCCGCTGAACCGCCGTTCTTAGGTTGAATCGGAAGATAGAAAAATTGCAGAACTCAAAAATTCTCAAAAACCTTTGTGCCCTTTGTGCCCTTTGTGCATCCTTTGTGGCCCTTGTGGTTAATCATTGCGGTGCCGCCTGCCGCTCTTCACGCCGTTGCGTTGTCGCCGGAGTCGGCTTGGAACCAGCGCAGGAAGGCGGCGATTTGCGCGGCACCGCCGACGAGCAGAAGGCCGTCGCCGTTTTGCAGGGTGTCCGTCGCAGACGGGTTGCCGATGCGCGTCGCGCCGCGCTGAATGCCCGCCACACGCACGCCCGTGCGCTGCGTGATGCGCAGCTCGGCAAACGTTTTGCCGCAGTGAGGGCTGTTCTCGACGACGCAAGTTTGCAGGGTCGCACGTCCCGCCTCGCGGTCACTCTCCTGCGTCCCCGCCGCATTTTTGCTTTCGAGGAAATCCCGCGCCAGCGCGATGCCCGCGTTCTTGCCGAGCAGCAAAACGCGGTCGCCCGGATAGAGCCGGTTCTCTGGCCCGGGCGGCGAGATGAGCACGCCGCTGCGTTCGATTTCGACGACCGAGATGCCGAAGCGTGCCGGTATGCCGAGCTGGCGTAGAGGTTGCCCGACACAGGCTGCGTTCTCCGGTATCGCGCAATCTTGCAGGTGCATGTCCCACGACTCGAGTTGGCCGAGCAGCCCGCGTCGTGCGAGTTTGCGCGCCTCGGCGAGTAGCTCCGCCCGCGCCTCCTCGCCCTCGTTCGCGCCGGAGAGCACGGCACCGACGGTGGCTTGCCACGACTTGTGCCACGCAATCAATTTGCGCGAGACGAGCACGAGCACGACGGCGACTATCGCGAGCAGCGCGAGCCGCAAGCCGCCCGCGATGGCGTTGCCAAAGGCGAGATTGCGCAGCACTTGCGGCAGCACCGAGTAAAGCCAAAAAATCAAAACCGCTGCCACCATTCCGCCGAACGCCGTCCGCAAGAAACCGCGTTGCAAGCCCGGCCCCGCGAAGTGCTGCGCCAACAAGTTCACGACGGCGATGGCGCGGCGGATGAGTGCGACGAGGAAAAACAGCGCCACGCCGTCCACCACGACGATGTAGGCGACCTTCAGCCAGCCCCCCGTGCTCAGCCAGACCAAGGCCGGCCCCAAGTCTGCGCCGAATAAAATGTGCCTGCCGTCTTTGGCGATTTCGTCCAGTGCGCCGAGGAGCGTGTCGAGGAGTTGCCCTTGGAATAAAAAGATGCCCGAGATGAACAGCATCTCCGTCACCGCACCGGCGAAGAGCGGCTTCATCTTCTCCCAGACGCCGCTGCGTGGCTGCTGTTTGCCGCCGGTGTTTTGGCGTAGCCGCAGCAGGAAGTCGTGATAGCCCGCCAGCGCCTTCGTCACAAACGGCGGCTCGATGCGCTCGATGAACGCGGTGATTGCGTTGGCGTGGCGGTTGACAAATGGCGTGAGCATGACCGTCAGCACCGAGAGCGCGATGGACACCGGATAGAGGTATTCGGGAAACACCTTCGCGGAGACCGCCATCTGCGCGATGATGAACGTGAACTCGCCCAGCGGCGTGAGGAGCAGCCCCGCCCGCCGCGCTTCGCGGGGTGCCATGCCCGTCGCGATGAGCGCCATCGAGCAGGCGAACGAGCGCCCAAACATCGCGAAGAGCACGAGACCGAGCGTGAGCATGAGCGTCGTCGCGTCGAGGAGTTGCACGGGGTCCGCCATCATGCCGATTGATACAAAAAAGATGCTGCTGAACATGCTGCGCAGCCCGTCAAACGACTTCTCGATGTAGCCCTTTTGCGGAAGCTCCGCGACGATGCTGCCGAAGAGAAACGCGCCAAGCGCCGTCGAGAAGCCCGCGCTGGCGGCGGCAAACGCAAGGATGAGCAGCACACCCGCGACGCCCACCGTGCGCAATTCGGGGTCGCCAGAGGTGTCGAGTTTGCGCACCCAGCGCGGCACAAAAAAGATACACAGCGCGAGAACAAGAATGATGAACGCGCCGATTTTTTGAAAAACCCAACCGATGCTCCCCGCCGCCTCGACCACCGCGCCGACGCTCTCGGCGACACCGCCGTCCGCCGCCGAGGCCGTCGCCACCGCCGTCGCGCCGCCCGCCGCCACGCCGACCGTCGAGAGGATTGTCAGCATGACCACCGCCACGATGTCCTCGCTGACTGTGATGGTGAGTGCCGCCTGCGCGGTCTTGTCGCGTGAGAGGCGAAGCTCCTCGATGATTTTTGAGATGACCGCCGAGCTGGACACCATGAGCATCGCGGCGACGAAGAGGCACTGGCTAAACTCCCAGCCCGCCGCGTGTCCGAAGAGCGCCGTCAACGCGAAAACAAAGCCCGCGCCCAGCAGCGTAGCGAGCAGTGTGCCCGCTCCCATTTTTGAGAGTTTGGTGAGGCTCAGGTTGAGACCCACCGCAAACATCACGAACACCAAGCCCACTTGCGCCATCGCCTCGATGCGCTCCTGGTCGTCTATCAACTTCAGCGGTGTGCTCGGCCCGACAAGGATGCCCGCCAGCAAATAACCGACGATGACCGACAGCCCCACACGTTTGCAAAACATGCCCGCCACGCCAGCAGCGAGCAGAATGATGGCGATGTCGTGGACGAGGGAGATGTTCATGTGTGCGCGGGTGTCAGCCTTTCAAGGCGGCGGCGTCTTGGAGGCGAATGCTCCGGCGGCTGCGGTAAATCGCAATGATGAGCGCGAGGCCAACCGCAGCCTCGGCAGCAGCGATGGCTATCGAGAAAATCACGAAGAGCACGCCGTCGCCAGCAGCCCCCGCGCCCATGCTCGTTTGCCCCGCGACGGGATGCGCGGCGTGGACGAGGGGGAAGCGCCAGAAGGCGATGAAGTTGATGTTGGCAGCGTTGAGCATCAGCTCGACGCCGAGCAGCACGATGATGGCACTGCTGCGGGCAAGCGCGGCAGCAAGACCGACGCAAAACAGCAGCGTGGAAAAGAGAAGGCAGAGGTGAAGTGTCGTCATAATGGATGGCGCGTTTTTTTTGGAAAAATGGTTTGGCGAGGCGGACGTGAAAGAGTGGGCGGGGGAGGGCGGGTTATTTTTTGTCGGCGGGTTTGGGGGATTGTTCTGGCGCGGCGATGACTACCGCGCCCAGCAACGCCACCGTGAGCAAGACCCCCGTGATGAGCAACACGCCGACGTGGTTCGATATTAACCGCAGGCCGATTTGTTTCACCGTGAGCACTGGCGCGGTGGCCTCGGCGGCGGTGGATACAGGGAGCGGCGTCGTCAGTATGGCGGCGATGAGCACCGACGCCACCGCTGCCGCCGCGAGCACTCCGAACACCGGAAACTCAGGCGCGAATTTTGCGGCGTCGGGCGGGCGGTTTTCTGCCGCGACGCGGCGTGTCAGAAGCACTGCGAAAAGCACGATTATCGAAACCGCGCCGACATAGACGAGCGCCTGCGCGAAAGCTGCGAACTCCGCGCCCGCCCACAAATAAAAAGCCGCGATTCCGAACCAGCTCACCGTGAGCAACAGCGAGGTGTGGATGATGTTTTTGAGAAACAGCGCGACAAGGGCGCTGCCAAGTGTGCCAACGGCAAGGGTTGCCAAGACAAATTGCAGGAAATCCATTGCCGCGAAAAAAGCCGAACCGCCGCGCTTAGCGAGCAAGTTTTTCCCGAAAACCGCACGAGCGCACCAGCCACACCAGCAGGCACCGTGCAGGCATGGTGCAGGCATGGTGCGCCAAGATAGGTCTTATAGGACGTATAGGTCCTATAGGACGTATAAG
>JAITPT010000161.1 GCA_031289285.1 Puniceicoccales bacterium | reverse complement strand
CCGACGATTGTCAGCACGGGCATGATTGCTGTGAAAATAGTGAGAAGTGCTCCCACGGCGTTCTATTGCGGGTTATTCGCCAAACGCGGCAAGTGCCTTGGGCTTCCATTTCGCGAAGTCCAACTCGAAGGAGACATCGCCCTTGGCGACATCGAGGACGGCGCTGGAGCCAAGCTCGCTCAAGCGGGCGTCAAGGTCGGTCGCGAACTTGCAGAACTGCTCGTAGTTGCTGTCGCCGAGGCCGAAGACGGCATGCTTGGCGGCGCTGAGGTCAACCGACGCAGCCGCGAGGTCTTCGAAGAAGTTGATGGCGTCCGAGGGCGGTTCGCCGTCGCCCCAAGTGCTGACGATGTAAATCGCATTGGGCGCGTTAGTCGCGAGGTCGGCAGAGGCGACATCGGCGAGGTTGTAGATAGCGGCGTCCCAACCCGCGTCCTGCGCGTTGTCGAGAATTTCGCGGGCAAGTGCCTCGGAATTGCCTGTCATAGTGCCGTAGTAAATGGCGATTTTTTTGCTCATTGAGTTGTGAAGTGTAAGCGGTTGTAAGAGGATTTTTTTCGAGGACTGCCCCCAAAAGAAGGGCGCAGGGATAAGCAACGGCGGGGAGGTGGCAAGGGGTTTCTTTAACCTAAAAACGGCAGTTGAGTCGGGTCGTCTTGCAGAAGCTGTTATGTCATCTGCATTTGTTGGCTTTGTTCGACGCACCAACAGGTGCGCCTTCACAAATCCACCAAGCGCAGCTGCCGCAACCTCTTCTCGCAATACTTCCCCTACAACTGCCATTTTTCGGTTAAAAAAGTTATTCTCACCGCTGTCATTCCGTTCTCGTGCGCCGACAAGACAACAGGCGCGAAGCGGCGAGACCCAGAAGAAGGTCGGCACCAACGGCAGCACGGACATCGTTTCACGGACGGCGTTCTCACACGAAGGCGCGAAGACACGAAGCGGTGAAACGGGGGCAGCAGGTGAAGCGGCGGCTGGTCGGAAGGTGGAGGCCGTGGCGGCGGAGTCGGCTATTTGAGGCATAAGGGTCGAAAGTTGAGTTGTTTTTGAAGGTAACGATGCGAAGGAGTTATTGGTGGCCGAAACAGCAGCAAAACAAATAAGTTCCGTGATACAAGTTTTTTGAAAAATTTTCGCTCACCTTATTCAAAAAGTATTCAAAAAAAGACCTGTCCCTTTTTGAGGACTAAAAAAGGGACAGGCGCTTTTTCACTTGCATGTCTCACGCACTTATCCAACGGAGGAAGCTAACCGCAGATAACACAGATAGCGTAGATATGAACACCGGAGTCGCCATGAGTCAGCGAATGAAAAAAATGTCTGTCCCCTTTTGCATTCTATCTCTTTTTGAGTCCGTGGCGACAACGGTGTTGGGGCAGACGTAGGTGTGAGAGCGAGGCGTGGGGCACCCGACGTGAGAAAAGTTCCTGTCCCTTTTTTGATATTGGCCAGTTTCTGGGTTGCAGGATGGACAAGATTGCCAGGATTTTTGAGCTTCTATTTCTCGGTTTTCTTCGTTTTCTAAGATTTTTTCATGCTTTATCCTGACAATCCTATTCATCTGGTCTAAACATTGTGATCAACGGAATGCAAAAAGTGTCTGCCTCCTTTTATGCCCCTGATGCGTATAGACTGAAAAAGGGACAGGCGCTTTTTCACTTGCTTGTCTCACGCGCTTGTCCTCCAGAGGAGGTTAACCGCAGATAACACAGATATGGAATTTCCTAATGACATTGTGACCTCAATCCCCTTTTTTTTGGGGGGGGTGGGGCAAAATGCGTCCCAATGCTAATGAAAAATACTATACAAGTTTTTGAAAAGTTTTCGGTGACCTCATTTAAAAGTGTCTGTCCCTTTTTGAGGTCAAGCGAATTAATTAGCCTGGTTAAATATTCTGACCACCCTCCACTTCCCCGCTCCTCCGATTTCACTGCGCCCGCAAGAGGCGGTGCTCAGATGAGGCGTGAGGCGCATGACGCGAAAAGTGTCTGTCCCCCTTTTGCGGTCAAGTGGATTATTTAGCCTGGTTAAATATTCAAGGAGGGGGAGGGTATTCTGCTTCGTCTGCAGGAGCGGCGCTCAGATGATGCGTGAGGCGTGTAACGTGAAAAGTGTCTGTCCCCTTTTGAGGTCAAGTGAATTATTTAGCCTGGTTAAATATTTAGGGGGGGGGGAGGTATGCTGCTTCGTCTGCAAGAGGCGATGCTCAGATGATGCGTGAGGCGCATGACGCGAAAAGTGTCTGTCCCCTTTTTGAGGTCAAGTGGATTATTTAGCCTGGTTAATTATTCGAGGGAGTGCGGGGGGGGGGGTTTTGGTTAGATTTCGTAATAATCGGCGATTTTGGGGGTGAGGAGGAGATTTATGGCGGTTTTTATGGCGACTATTTGAGCTAAGACTCGCTCAGCGATGGGAGAACGAGAAGAAGTTTCAAAAGTGTAGGATAAGAGAGTGTGGTCGCGACGAAGCAAAAGCTGCTCAGGCCAGTCCGTTACAGATTCAAAGGAAGAACTGGCGTGAGGAGTGAGGAGACCATTTTTTGCAGGGAAACCATCAATTTCAGAGGCCCGCTCAATACTGGCAAAAGGTTCAACCGCTTGCAAAATCCGTCGGCCTAAATCCGGTTCCGAATACTCACGCATTTCATAAAGATAAAAGCCACTCGCTTCCCAATCTTCATGAAGCGATAAGGCCGCATCATAACGCCAAGCCGAATGACTCAGCCATGCTTTGTGAGCACGTGTTTCAAGCGAACGGGCGTCACGGTAGTCACGGTTGAGGTCGAGTCCTTCAGGTGTTTCGCGCGTGCGCACAGCAATGCCCCGTGGGTTGAGCATCGGCAAAATGTGCCAGGCAAGAGCGGTATCAAACCATTTTTGGCGCATGAGGGTAAGCAGGGCAAGCGCACCAGCAGGTTCGTCGCCGTGAATTCCCGCAGAGAGATATAGGCGTAGTTTGGGGTTGGGCGGAGCGAGTTCGGCAGCGAGTAAGGGGTAGGTGCCAGCAGTTCCGTATTCGATGACGTTGAAGCCAGACGCCACCGCCGCACCGACAAAACGTCGGAGAAATGTTTCTGGTTCTATTTCGGATTTTTCGGGGGGCATGTTCAGGGGAAAATTAAGTGTTTTTTACGCAGTTACAGCGACAGGCAGCAACTGCGTTTTTTACCATTTGTATTTGCCTTTTCCTCGCGGTTTTTCGACGACGACAGCAGTGGCAGGCGCATTCGTTTCCTCAATTCTTATGCGGCGGCGGGTGTGAAATGTTTGGAAAATAGTGAGGACGTTTTGCACGGCGTAATATAACATCAAGGCAGAGGGCATTCCGTAGCATATCACAGGGAACATAATCATCATGCCGTAAAAAATCATTTTTTGCTGGCCTTCCATATTTGGCATTGGAGTTAGTTTCATGTTTAGTAACATGGTAACACCCATGAGGATAGGCAAGATGTGGAGGTGGACGCCGAGGAGGGTAAAGTCCTCCAGCCCCGGGATGGTGTCGGGCATGGAGAGGTCGGTTATCCAGAGAAAAGATTGGAAACGCAGCTGGGCGAGAGATTGGAAGGTAAAGAAGAGGCCGGAGAAAATCGGGATTTGTATAAGGACGGGGAGACAGCCAGCAAGCGGGTTTATTTTATGCTCTTTGTAGAGGTTCATCATCTCTAATTGTTGGCGTTTTTGGTCGTCTTTATATTTCTCGCGAATGGCTTTCATGGGACCTTGAAACTTGCGCATTTTTTCGGCAGAGCGTTGTTGCGCTGTGACGAGCGGCCATGTGATAGCTTTGATAATGACGGTGAGCGCGATAATCGCAAGTGCCCATGCGCCAGTGAGGCCGTGGAGGAGGTCGAGGATGACGACAAAGATTTTGCAAAGTGGGTCCATCGAGATGAACCAGAGTTTTGCAAAGTGGACGGCTTTTTCTTGGTCGTGGCCGAGGGCGGCGAGGCGGGCGTATTCGCGGGTGCCGACGTAGAAATCTGCGGTGAGGGTGATTTCTTGTCCTGGGTTGAGGGGCGGGAGTTGGAAGCCGACATCTCCGGTGGCGGTGTAGGGCGGGGAGATTTGGCCGGGCGGGGGGATTTTGCGGAGCGGGGTGACGCGCAGGTCGGTCACGAGGCGGCGGTTGGTGTCGGTGTCAAATTGGAGAATTGCGGCAAAGTATTGGTTTGTGGCGGAGACCCATTTCCATTTTTGGGCGGCGTTGGATTTGATGTCGGCGGTTTTTGCGGCGGATTTCCCGATGCCGAAGACGCCGCTGCTGTCGGAGAATGCGCCGAGTTCGGTGCGGTCGAAGTTGTCGCCGTCGCAAGCGGAGACGCCGAGGAATTGGTTGGAGTAGTCGCCTTCGGTTGGCGGGAGTGTGCCGAGGTTGAGTTGGAAGCGGGCGAGGGTGTAGGCGGGTTTGTCGTTCTGGACGCGAAACTTTGTTTCGACGCGGACGACGTGTGGGTCGGTGGGTGGGGGGATGGTGCCAGCGACGGGCGGGGCGTCTTGGGCAAAGGAGTAAGTGCGGGTGACGAGGATGCGGCTTTGGGTGACGGGGTCAACGAGGGTGGCGGTGAAGATGGCGCGGGTTTTGTCGTTGGCGGCGGAGACGCGGGTGAAAACGGGCGTCCAGAGTCTTGTGTCGTTGTCGAGGCGGAAGGTGAGGCCGAGGATTGACGGGATGGGCGTGGGCGTCCAGACCGCCCTGCCGTCGGGAAGGTAGCTGGGGTGGCCAAAGGTGGCCTCGAGTCCGGTGCGGTTGAAGAGGTAGGGGTGCGCGGCGGAGTCTTTGCGGTTGTCGAGGGTGTCGGCTTGTTTGAGGAGAGCGATGTTGGCGATGCCGCCGCCGTTGGCGGGGCTGAAGTCGAGGCGTAGTGTGCCGTTTTCGAGGGAGTCGGCGGGGGCGGCGGGGGGCGGAGCGGCTGTGGACGTGGTGGACGACGTGGACGCGGTGGACGTGGTGGACGGCGGCGGGGCGGGAGGCGCGGGCGTGGCGGCGGGAGGCACAGTTGCGGCGGACGTGGTCGGCGTGGCGGCGGGAGCAACGGGCGCGGCGGTGGCGGTTGGCGCGGCGGCAGTCGCCGGAGTTGCGGCGGCAGAGGGCGCGGTTGGCGCGGGAGTTGCGGCGGTGGCGGCGGGGGTTGTTGCCGCTGCGGTGTCGGTTTTTGCGGGTTGGTGGTCGCTTTGGTTAATGCCGTTCCATGCGAAGATTCCGATGGCGGTGGTGAGGAGTGCTATGCCGATGGCGATGCTTTTTTTATCCATTTAGTTGCTGTTTCTTATGCGTGTGTTGGTGCGCGGTTTTGTAAGCGGGCTGTGTGCGCAGCGCGAGATTTTTTTGGATGTGGGTGGGTCTTGTGGCTTATTTCGCCATGTTGACTTTGACGGTGTGTGTGTCGCCGTGTTCGCGGAGAATGCTGTTGAAGGTGTCTGGGTCAATGCGACCGGAACTTGCGGTTTGTTGCAGGTTGCGCAGGCGCAGTGCGCCGTCGGGGCCGAGGCAGATGACGGAGACATCTATGCTTTGGAGGGTGCGTGTTTTGCCGTCGTCGGAGGCGTTGTCGTCAATGATGACCTGTCCTGCGCGGATTTTTACATTTTTGGTGTAGGTCTCGACGGTGATTTCGGAGGGGTTGGTTTCGCGGAGTGCGTTGGAGACGTCTTCTCGGATGTCTGCGTGAGCGAGGGCGGTGAGTTTTTTTGTGCCGTCGGTCTGGGCGACGTAGTAATAGAAGACGAGGTTGATGCCCGCGATGTCGCCGACGAGGTAGTTTTGCGGGGCGATGCCCCAAGACTTGAGGTCGGTTTTGGCTCGGTTGTTGTTGATGTCGAGAATGCCGTCAACGGCGGTGCGCCAGAGGTCGTAGAGGGCGTCGTCTTTTGTGGTTGCCTCTGTGGTGCTGTTTTGGCGGTAGCCGGTGATTGCGGGGATGGCTTGTGCGAAGGTGGCTTTGGCGTCTATGACGGCGCGGTAGAGGCTGTAGGTTTGCTGGGAAAACTCGCCTGGGTTGATGAATGGGGAGCGCTGGGCGATTTGGTAGTTGACGGCGCAAATGTCTCCCGGGATGCGGGCGGTCTGGCCGTTCTCGCGTTTGATGCGGTCGGGGACGGCGGAGAAGAACATGATTTGCGGGGTGCTTGCGGCGGAGAGGTTGCCGATGTCGCCGGTGTGTTCGACGTGGAACCAGACGTGGCGGTCGTTGGGGATGATGGCGGTCTGGAGGTCTTGTTGGAGGTTGGTGAGGACGACGCGGGCGGTGGCGAGTGTGCGCAGTGTGGAGGTGGCGGCGTTGTAGGACCTGAAGGTGCCGTCGGCGACTTGGATGAGCAGGGCGATGATGAGCGCCATAATCGCGGTGGCGACGAGTAGCTCAAGGAGAGTGAAGGCGCGGGCGGCGCGGGCGCGGATGGTGGAGAGCGTTTTCATCGGGAAAAAGATGCGGTGTGTTGAAATGGAAAGAGGGCGGCGCGGCGTATCAGCGGTTGATGATTAGGGTTTGGGCGAGGATGGGGCGGACGACGGCGGCTGCCTCGTCGGAGACGGTGCCGAAGTTGTGCGGGAAGATTTCGATATAGACGGGAAGCTCGGCGAGTGCGAACTTGGCG
Organism: Puniceicoccales bacterium; assembly: GCA_031289285.1. Lineage (GTDB taxonomy): Bacteria > Verrucomicrobiota > Verrucomicrobiia > Opitutales > UBA953 > CALNBE01. Next base: position 7,610 of record JAITPT010000161.1, on the reverse strand, counting down.
GCGTCGCTCGGCAGTGCGCCGCCGTCGTAGATTGATTTTGAGGGCAAGGGGTCGTCTTTGTTGGAGTCGTCAAGCTCGATGCGTTGTTTTTTTAGTTGTGGGCTGATTTGGATGTCCACGCGGAAGACGGTGCCGATGCCCTCCAGCTTTTTGTATTGGTCGCGCGTGAAGGGGCCGCCGTTGGTGTTGTAAAGGATGGGGATGATGGTTTCGGATTGGTTGACGTTGTTTTTGACGACGCGCTCGAAGTAGTAGATGGGGACTTTGCGCCCATCAACGGCGATGCGCAAAAAGCCGTAGAGGGCGTCGAACTTGGCGGTGGCCTTGTCGTCAATTTTTGGGATTTTTGTGCCGCCGATAATTTCGGGTGTGGCGAAAGCGTTCTCCACGGTTTTGACGACGTTGACGGCGCGGTTGGCGTTCACGACGTCTTCGATTTGGCGAAAGACAGTGCCGAATAGCGCGATGAGCGTGAGGATGGCGATGGAGAGGATGCCCACGGAGATGATGACTTCGATGAGGGTGAACGCGCGGCGTTGGCGTTGGCGGGCGGTTGGCGCGGCGGCGCGGAGGGGGCGCAGTGAGGAGAGGGAGGCGATGGCGGAATGTTTCATGAGAAGTGGTGCGCGCACGGGGCGCGGTGTGTGGTTGGTTGGCAGTTGCGGTAGGTGTGTTGCGGTGTTGGCGGTTGATGGTGCGGTTGCGGCGGCGTTGGCGTTGGCGTTGGCGAGTTTGTTGGCGCGAGGTTTCCTTGGTTAAAGGTCCTCGAGTTTGCGCATCTCTTCCGCGCTGTCGAAGGGGACGAAGCGGCTGGAAGCGGACGCCACCCAGAGGCCGGTGATTTCTTTGGGAAGCCCGCTTTCGTCTTTGTCAAAGGAAATCTCAATCTTGCCGCCGTCTTTGATGATGGTGCTTCCTTTGGCGACGATGAAGGTGGAGGAGTTCATGTTGGAGGTGCCGTCGTTGTTGAACTCGTAGTAATACCACTCGCTGTCGCCGGAGCCTTCGTTTTGGGAATTGCGGTCGGGGTTGTAGTTAAGCCGCATGATGTAGGTGCCGCCGTCGCGGAGGTTGATTTTGCTGCGGTAGGCTTCGGCGAGGCCGTTATCGGGGTCGTCGGGCGGCACCATGTAGAAGCCGTCCGGCAAAAAGGCGTCGAGTGCTTCGGAGCAATACCACCTGTAATCAGTGAGGGCAGTTGATTCGGATTTTTTTGTGCCGCCGATGATAATTCTGATGCGGCGGAGGTGGTCGTCGGGGTGGTTGCCCTCTTTGTCTTTGAGGACGATGAGGCGTGCGCGGATGTTGAAGAGCGGGTTTTTCTCGGGCTGCGGGTCGGGGTTGGTGGCGAGCGCGGCGGTGCCACGGGCGACGTTGAAAAGATTTTCGGCAACGTTTTGCGCGCCCTCGCGCCCCTTGGGGTTGGCGGGGGAGAGGACGGTGACGATGCTGGCGAAGATGGCCATGATGAAGACGACGGCCAGCACCTCTAACAGGGTGAAGGCGGGGCGTCTGGCTTTGCGGGCGGTGGCAGTGGCGGCGGTGGCGGGAAGTTTCATTGGTGATGCGGTGCGGTTGAGTTTGTGGTTGAGGGTGTGGCTCGTGGTTGTGATGGCGGTTGGGTTCGTGGTTCGTGGTTGTGGCTTTTTGGGCGGTGGCGACCTTGCGTGGTTTCTGAGTTTCCGCGAGGTCTGTGCGCTTACTTGAAGTAGATGACATCCTCGAAGTCGCCGCCGTCGCCGCCGTCTTTTTTGAGGGTGGCGATGTAGATACTGGCGTTGAGGCGGTTGCCGTCTTGGAGTTTGAGCGGCTCGGGGTCTTCCGGCATGTCTTGGTCTTGGAGGACGATGCCCGGCTTGCTGTCGGTATCGAGGACGATGTGGATTTTCGTGTTGTCCATGTGGTCGGTGAACAGCTTGTTTTCGGGGTTGCCGTCTTTGTAGTTTTCGTTGGGGAAGGTGCAGAAATTTTTCAGGCGACGGTTGAGCGATTTCCTCTGTTCGTCGCTAAGCTCGTTGCCGTCAATGTTGCGGGCAGAGAGGGCGCGGACGAAGTTTTCGACGACCTCGGACTGGTCGAGCAGGTAGGACGAATCGCCCGCCGAGTTGTAGCCGGAGCCGAGATTTGGGTAGCCGCCGTAAGAGGATTTGTAGCTGTCGAGCGCCGTCGCCCACTGGCTATACATCGTGACGGTCTTTTGTTTTTTGGCAGCCCGAATGACCTGCATGGCAGCACCCGCGACAAGTGCCATGAGGACGGCGATGATGGCGACGACGAGCAAAATCTCGACGAGCGTGAATGCGCTGCGGTGGCGCGGGGCGGATGTGCGGAATACGGACATGGGAAGAAAAAGGTGGTTAGATGTGAGGCGCGGCAGTGAGACGCGGGTAGGTAGCAAAGGCAGCGCAGGCACGGGTGTCAAGCGGCGTTAGCGGGAAAACTGCGGACGGCGGGAGGTGGACGGCGGGAGGTGGGCGGCGGCGGGCGGCGAGCGGGTGGTTCGTTGTAGCCGACGCGGGTGGCGGATGGCGGGCGGGCGGGCGGGCGTGGATGTCGCGAAAAAAATGCTTGCAAAAAAAGTTGATGCGCCCATCTTCCCCCGCCTCTTTTTTAATCCATGCGCGACGAATACCTGAAACAAGCCAGCAAGGTCATCCCTGACCCGAACATCCTCATCAACGTCGTCTCGCGGCGTGTCAAGCAGCTCAAGTCCGGCATCGAGCCGCTTTTCCAGTCTTTGGAAAAACTCGAGCCAGAGGACATCGCGCTACGTGAAATCATCGAGGGCAAGATTTCCTACGAGCTTTACACGCCGACGAATTAGTCGCGTCAGCCCGCCGCCTCCCACCTCTCCATGAGCGCCGACAAGAGCAAGCGACGCGAGCCGCGCGAGTTTCGCAACGCCAAAGCGGGGCACGATTATTTTTTGGAGCAACGCTACGAGGCGGGCGTCATGCTCGTGGGCACCGAAATCAAGGCCGTCCGCGCCGGCAAAGTGAACCTCGCCGACAGCTTCGTGCGGCTTGATGGCGGAGTGCCCGTGCTCTACCACGCGCACATCTCCGAATACGACTTCGGCAACCAAAACAACCACCACCCCTACCGCCCGCGCAAGCTGCTTTTGCACCAGCGCGAAATCCGCAAGCTCGTCGTCGCCACGCAATCTGGCGGCTACACAATCATCCCCGCACGGCTGTATTTCAAAGGCGCTTTGGCAAAAATAGAAATCGCCGTCGCCAAGGGCAAACAACACCACGACAAACGGCAGGACTTAAAACGCCGCGACGCCGAACGCGAAATCCGCCGCGCCATCCGCCGCGACGAAGATTGACAACGCGCCGCGACGCGCCGCGCCGCGAAGCGAAACGAAGCAACACAAAGCAAAGCAAAAAAAACATCCTGACGCCGCCATGTTTCACATCATTTTGCACCGGCCCGAAATCCCGCAGAACACCGGCAATGTCGGGCGCACATGCGCCGTCACCGGCTCGCGGCTGCACCTGATTTACCCGCTGGGGTTCACCATCACCGACGCCAAATTGCGCCGCGCCGGCATGGATTACTGGTATTCGCTCGACGTGCATCACCACGCGGATTGGGCGGCATTTCTGGCGGACGAAGCGCGTCCGCCCGGACGTCTCTGGCTGCTGACGACGCACGCGCAACGGACGATTTGGGACGCGGATTTTGCTGACGGCGACGGCTTAGTTTTCGGCAACGAGGGTTCGGGTGCGCCGGAGTGGTTGCACGAGTCAATCGGCGAAGAGCGCCGCATCACGATACCGCAATTCAACCCTGCCCTGCGCTCGCTAAACCTCGCCACCGCCGCCGCCATCACCGCCTACGAAGCACTGCGTCAAATCCGCCAACGCCAAAGTTGACCGCAACGAAACCAGCGAGGGCAACCCCCTGCAAGGGTAGCCCCAAGATTTTTCTTGCGAAGCCCTGTAACTCGGCGAGCCTTCGCGGTGTTACACGTCCGCGTCCGAATCACGGAACGTCAACACAACAAAATCCAACTCGGCCACACGACATTCATGCGAAAACTTTTCCTCGCCCTCGGTGCATCCTGCGCCCTCGTCGCTGCAGCCTTCGCTGGCCCCCTCAATACCCACGGCATTCCGGCGGACGCCATCGGCGTCTTCCACGCCGACGTCGAAGCCCTCAACAAAACCGAGTCGTTCAAGTCAGCCATGTCAGGGACGGGTTTCCTGCGACGCGAACTGGTGAACAAAGGCATTCCGGCACAAATTAAAAAGCTGTTCGGCTTTGACCAATGGGCGGAAGTCCGCGGATTTACGGTCGGCGTCTTGCCGCCGTTTCCGAAAACCGCCGGAGAAAAAACACCCAATGCCGCGACTCCCGCAAGGCGTTCCCACCCCGAGACGCCAGCGGCAGCAATCTGGATTTTGCGCGGCAACTTCGACCAAGGAAAAATCCGCGCCAATATCGCCCAAAAAGAACAAAACGAAAAATCGGCGAAACCACTGACCGTCGGCTCCCGCAAGTTTATCGAAGTCGAAGAGGGAGCATTTCTGCTTCTTGTGGACAAGGAAACTGGAGTCCTCGTCACAGAAGCCCCCTTCGGCGGTTCGAGAGAAAGTGGGCAAACCACCAAAATTCTTAAGGCCGTCGCGGACGCTTTTGACGGCAAGACGAAATCTTACGCTCCCCCGCCCTCGCTTGCGCCCCTCGGCGCACAGACCGGCACCCCAGCAATTCTCGCCTATTTTGACTTCTCATCCTTAAAAATCCCCGAACCTCTTTTCCCCAGCAGCATCCATCTCGCCCTCGGCAATGCCGCCGGAACGTTGAAACTTCGCACCCTTGGCGGCTTTGAATCCGAAGAGGGTGCGGCGCAGGCACTCATCCAACTCCGTGACGGGCTTGGTCACCTCAATGCCCAAATCGCCAGAGAGCTACGCCGCTTTAAAGAGCAAAAGCAAGAACTCGGTGGAAAGTCGGAGATATTGCTGCAAATTGCCAAAGAAGTTTCCAAAGTTCTCTCCGTCCCCGTTATCAATGGCAGCGGGAAAAACATCACCTTCAACATGGATTATTCCGACGCCAGTCTCGTCAATCTCGCCAAACTCGTTGCCACCGCCTCGCGACGTGCCACCGGCGACACCGATGTCGAATAACATCACGCCACTTTCATTCGTCCCCAACCAACCAACCAACAACAAATAAACCAACATCCAACACCAAGCACTACTATGAAAAAGTTCTTCCTCATCCTCGGCGCATTCTGCGCCCTTGTAACTACGGGCTGCGAAGCCCCACTCAACACGCAAGGCATCCCAGCGGACGCCGTCGGCATCTTCCATGCCGACATCGAAGCACTCAATAAGACCGAGTCCTTCAAGGTCGCCGGGAAAAATGGCATTCTGCAGAGAATCGCGGAAAGCTTCGGGTCCGAGCGTAAAAACAAGAAACTTAAAAAGGACACTGGCTTCGACCCGTGGGTAAGCCTCCTCGACGTTACGGTCGGCTTCTTGCCGCCGGAAGTAAAGAAGTCGTCTTCCGGAAAGATTGAAAGTCCCCGCCGCGGTCCGCCAGAGGCAACAATCATTGTTGCTCGCGGCACCTTTGCGCCGGAAAAAATTCGTGCCTATATTGCCAATGAGCAGGGCAAAAAGAACGTGAAGACTCATACGATTGGGAAACACGAATTTATCGAAGTGAACAGAGAAATCCTTGGATCCCGTGGATTCCTGCTCTTTATAGACGCAAAAACTGCCGTGTTCGTTCTCGGTAATAAATCGGACTCGTGGCTTTCCTCTTCTCGTTCCAAGGAAATTCTTAAAACAGTCGCCGATACCCTTGACGGGAAGGCGAAAGCATACGTCCCTCCGGCTTCGCTTACGGCTTTCGCCGCGCAGACCGGCACTCCAGTGGCTCTCCTCTATTTCGATCTTGCTCAATTCCAGATTCCTAAACTCCAATTTCCTGCTCTCCCCACAAAGGTTCATTTCGCACTCGGCAACGACTCCGGCACCTTGAAACTTCGCGGTATTGCCGATTTCGCTTCCGAAGAAAGCCTAGCAGGGGCACTCGTCCCAATCCATGGCGGGCTTGGATTTCTCCGTGCCGAACTTGCACAAAATCATGCACGTGCGACTAAGAACTTGGATGACTATTCCGAAAGACGGAAAAAAGAAGCGGTGACCGACCTAAAGCTCTATCGGGAGGTTTCAGAACTTCTTTCCTCGGTAATCATCGGCAATGAAGAAAAAGCCGCCACGCTTCGTGTGGACTATTCTGACGCCAGCCTCGTTAATCTCGCCAATACGCTCGGACTTCTCTTGCCCAAGGCCAAGGCCAACGACGACGACGACGATTAACACCACACCCGCGCTTTGGGCAGCGTGACCTCGACGGCTCGGCGGCTAAAGTCGCCGCCCCGTCGCACTGTTGCCCCACCGCCCCGCCGCCCCGATGCAGCGATGCCCCGTCGCATCGGTGCCTCTTTCTTGGTGGCGGCGCGGGCGAGGAGGTAGCACACTCAACACCGCCGTTTTTAACCTAAGAACGGCAGTTCAGCGGGATGGGTTTGCGCAAGATTTTGAGGCGGCTGCGGTTTACGCTTTCCCGACGCGCACCTTGCGGTGCGTGGAGCGGAAAACGCAAGCCGCAGACGGCCAAAAGATTGTGCAAAACCACCCGCATTAACTGCCGTTTTTAGGTTTAACCTAAGAACGGCAGTTCAGCGGGAAGGGTTTGCCCACAGGCGTCTCACCCGTGCGCGTATGCGTCGGCACACCAACACTACCTCAGCCCCACGAGAATAATTTACCAGGCTAAATAAAATACTTGACTCGTGCTCGCCAACGGGGACACGGCTTCGTCGCACGCAACACAGGCGAAAATGCCCGTGCCACACCACACAGGCCACAGATGCCGCCCATTCGCCCTTATGTAGTGCGTGGCAGAGGCCGCGAAGTGCTCCTCCGCACCCTCCTGCACCGTTTTCGAGATGCTGGAAGGCACTGGTTGCCAGATGCTTGCGCCATCTGCGAAAGTGATGTCGGTGATCGTCCCTTGTTCTGCTACCACACTCCATAGATGTTGCGCTTACCAGCCCATGCCGGACAAAAATCGCGAGTCAAAGGAAAAAGCGTCTGGCACTTTATTGCACTTTTGCCCTGTCTGGGGGGGGGAGGGGGGGGCACAGGCGTCTCGCCCGTGTCGCGTGTGCGTCGGCACACCCAACACTGCCTCAGCCACCGCGAGAATAATTTACCAGGCTAAATAAACTACTTGACTCGTGCTCGCCAACGGAGACACGGCTTCGCCGCGCACCACACAGGCGAAACGCCCGTGCCACACCACACAGGCCACAGATGCTGCCCATTCGCCCTTATGTAGTGCGTGGCAGAGGCCGCAAAGTGCTCCTCCGACCCGCCTGCACCGTTTTCGAGATGCTGGAAGGCACTGGTTGCCAGATGCTTGCGCCATCTACGAAAGTGGTGTCGGTGCTCGTCCCTTGCTCTGCTACCACACTCCACAGGTGTTGCGCTTACCAGCCCATGCCGGACAAAAATCGCGAGTCAAAGGAAAAAGCGTCTGGCACTTTATTGCACTTTTGCCCTGTCTGGGGGGGGGAGGGG